>JACIXH010000013.1 GCA_014360565.1 Nocardia sp. | reverse complement strand
GTCGGCGTAGGGGGCGTAGGCCTTGGCACGCGCGATGCAGGGCTCGATGCCGTTCTTCACACCGAAGAAGCCCTCGGCGGTACGGGTGCCGTCCAGGAACTCACGGTCGCGCTCGTCCACATCGGAGGTGATGAGGGTGGCGGCCTCGGCGTCGGTGCGGGCGATGATCACCGAAGGCACGTCGGCGACGTCAGCGGCCAGACGCGCGGAGGTCAGGGTGCGGATGTGCTGCTGGGTGGGGATCAGCACCTTGCCACCGAGGTGGCCGCACTTCTTCTCCGAGGCGAGCTGGTCTTCCCAGTGCACACCTGCGGCGCCGGCCACGATCATGGCCTTCTGCAGCTCGTAGGCGTTCAGGGCGCCACCGAAGCCGGCCTCGGCGTCGGCCACGATCGGGGCCAGCCAGTTCTTGACCGACTCGTCGCCCTCGACCTTGGAGATCTCGTCGGCGCGCGAGAGCGCGTTGTTGATGCGACGCACGACCGCGGGAACCGAGTTCGCCGGGTACAGCGACTGGTCCGGGTAGGTGTGGCCGGACAGGTTGGCGTCACCAGCGACCTGCCAACCGGACAGGTAGATGGCCTTCAGGCCGGCGCGAACCTGCTGCACGGCCTGGTTGCCGGTGAGGGCGCCCAGCGAGTTGATGTAGTCCTCGTTGTTCACGAGGTCCCACAGGATCTCCGAACCGCGGCGGGCGAGGGTGTGCTCCTCGACGACGTTGCCCTGCAGCTTGGAAACCTGCTCGGCGGAGTAGGTGCGGGTGAGGCCCTTCCAACGCGGGTTGGTGTCCCAATCCTGCTGGATTTCGGCTGCGGTCTTCGGGGTGCCGGGGAGAGACATCTCTTGACTCCACTTCCTCGTGTGGTCGGTGCTCCACGCAGTGTGCGAATCAACCGGCGGCTGAACGCTTTCGGTTGCACAACTCGTACTACTGGAGCAATTTGCAGGCTTGCTAGGACTTACTAGGGCCTAAGGGGTGTACTTCAAAACAATGACACACCCAGAAATGGCCGTCTACCTGTTGGTTGTGTGAATCTGAGCTAGTTTTGCCGGGGTGTTTGCTAACTTTGCGAAATTAGCGGGCAGATTGCAAGCGTCGCCCCTACCGATGGGTAGGGCTGACCAGGAGTTTTAGCATAACGCTCGTACTGTTAGCGATCATCAGGTGGGCACGCTCCGACACTCCCGAGCCTTCCAGTCTGTGAGCCGTTTCACAGACCACGCCGGACACGAATGGTGTGCGTGTCGTCACTCGATTCGGTCACGACGTTCGGCGGGCTTGCCCAGCCCCCGAGAATGGGTGCACCGCATGACGTGCGCGACACTCATCGACGGAGACGACCGAGTGCCCGCGGGTGGGCACGCCACCTTCGCGCCCTGGACGGTCGTCCGTGAAGACGAAAGAGTGAGTCCATGAGGATTTCGATGATCGCGGTGACATCGCTGACCGTGCTGGCGACAGCATTGAGCCTGGCGCCGGTCGCGACCGCGCAACCGACCGACGCGGCGGGCACCGTCATCGGCGTCGAGTCACTGTCGGCCGCGGCGACCCTGCCCGGATCGGCCCGCGCCGAACGCCTGCTCTACCGATCGACCACGGCGGGCGACCAGCCGACCACGACCAGCGCGGCCGTGTACTTCCCGCCCGGCGAGGCGCCCGAGGGCGGTTGGCCGGTGATCGCCTGGGCGCACGGCACCGTCGGGCTCGGCGACGACTGCGCCTACAGCGTGGCCGGACCCGCGGCGGTCGAACGGGACTGGGCCTACCTCGGCACCTGGCTGCAGCAGGGCTATGCGATCGTCGCCGCCGACTACGCGGGCCTCGGCGGCCCCGGCGAACACCCCTACCTGAACGGCATCACCGAAGCGCACAACGTGGTCGACGCGGTCAAGGCCGCGACCGAGCAGTACTCGTCGCTGTCGCACAAATGGGCCGTGGTCGGCCAGTCCCAGGGCGCGGGCGCCGCAGTGTTCACCGCCCGCTACGCCACCGAATTCGGCGGCCCCACCCTCGACTATCGAGGCGCGGTGGCCACCGGCGTGCCCGCCTACATCGAAGACGTCATCGCACTCCTCGGCCCCGGCATGCCGCCCATCCACGTGAGCTCCCACCTCACCGCCTACGTCCTCTACATCCTCAGCGGCCTGCGCACCACCCACCCCGATCTGAACATCGACGCCCTACTCACCGACACCGGCCGCACCTGGCTCGACCGGGCCCAAACCGCCTGCATCGGCCCCCTCGGCGACGAACTGGCCGCCGCCGAACCCCCGATCGGCAGCATGTTCGCCCGCCCCCTGTCCTCGATTCCCGACGTTCACAGCCTGCTCGCGCGCTACATGGGCCTGCCCGAATCCGGCTACGACCGCCCCCTCTTCCTGGCCCAGGGTCTGCTCGACACCGACGTCGTCACCCCCGAAACCCTCCGCTACTTCGCCGTCCTGAAAATCAACAACGAACCCGCCTCTACCCACACCTACCCCACCGACCACAACGGCACCGTCAGCGCCTCCCTGGTCGACTCCCTCCCGTTCGTCAGTGGTTTGTTCGGCTGAGATTCGGCTGCGCATAACGGCGAACAAGAGCGCTGAAGTGAGCAGGCGAAGCTGCCGCCGGGACAGCTGCCGCCCAGCGACCGCGATCGACACCCGCAGCGAGGGCCTTCAACGCCGTGGCCGCGACCCGGCGTGTACCGGTCAGCGTTTGCCCATCGAGTCGCCATCCGGTGAGGAGGTCGTGATGGCGGTGCACTATGTGAAATAGCGTCACCAGGTCGGTGACGTCCTTGTCCGCCAGTCGACTCTGCCAGGCCAGAGCTTTGAGGATGATCGCGATTTCGACATCGGGGACGGGAACAGTGAATGCAGTTTTCTCGCCGCCGGTCAGAGTGATGTTGGCGTGCACCATGATCGGCGGCGCGGAGACCGCGAGACCCAGCCCGGGGACGCCATCGAACCCGCGCCCTGACACTTCGACGCTGTGCCGATTCGCACTGAACGAGGGAATCAGGATGTCGATGTCGAGGCGCCCGGCCGGTGTTTCTCGGGTGTAGCGGTTGCCTGCGGTAAGTGCGTAACCGAGCTCTTGAATGCGTTGATGCAGTATCGGTTCGGCAGCGACGAGGGCCTGCTGCTCCATTCCTGCATCGGCATCCGCGGTGCCACGCAGCTGCCAATTCGGAAGCGGGTAGACATGCTGGAGTAGCTGCACCATGTGACCGCCCACTACCCGATACGCGGTCTCGTCGAGAGGCTCGGCGGCCGTGGCCAAGTCGGCGAGTGCGCGAAACCCCCGATCTGCGGCACGACTCGTGGAACGCATATGGATCACGCGCGGGTCAGGCATCCAGGCTCCTGGCGGATATTGCCGCACCGAGATGCTGGGCTGCTTCCTGCGCGGTGGGCGTGCTGCTGGTGTTGAGCAGGTCCCACATCGTGATCGCTGGGTCGGCGAGTATGTGGCGGCCGATGTAGGGCCGTCCCTGTGCAGTGGCCACGTGGACGATGGTGGGGTCGAGCGGTACGACGACGGTCATGGTCGCTTCTGTAGATTGCGCCGGCGAGAACCCTGCTGATGTGAAGTCGATCAGCTCGGGTAGATAGATTCGCACGGAACCGGGTAGCTGCCAGGGCGAATAGCGGTCAGCCGCGAGGTCTCCGCCGATGACGCCCGTGAGATCCAGTTCGTCGAGGAGCGCTAGGGCCAACCGAGATTGTTCGGCCGGATCGTCAAGGCCGTACCAATGCGTCGCTACTCCGCCCGGGCCACGATATTCCTCGACCCAGGCCCGTAGGGCGCCTTCTCGGGCGGTCCAGCCGCTGCCAGCATGAACAACACGATCGCCGGCTCGCTTCAACACCTGTGAGACGGCTTGCGGGCTGATGCCGACCATCTCGGCAAGTTCGCTTTGCCGCAGCGGCATGGCGGCCGTAGCCAGTATTCGAAGGACAGCCTGGGTGCCCCACCCGGGCTTGCCGACTGCCTTCCGCCGGTGGACTTCCGGTTTTACGAACGTATGCGTGGCGACGATCACCCGTGGCGGATCGAAGGTCACCAGGTCGAATTCCCCAGCCTTGGCGGCAGCAACCACAGCCGAAGTAGCCGAAACTGCGGCATACAAGGTTGGGCGATCGATGGACGGGGCAATGCTCGCGCGGCCCAGACGTCGATTGTGCAGTCTGAGGTCGACCTGACGAGACCTGCGGTCAGGCAAGACCATGACCAGGTCCTTCTCGCTGCCCGAGGCGACCTGCAGCCCAGCGCGACGCAAGACCGGAACGAGCTGAGCCATCGTGTCGTCATTCATTCAGCTGCCACCTCATACATGCACACTACCAATTCGTCAAACAAGCAACCAGTCATTTTCTGGGAGAAACTTGCTTGCACCTTCCTCCACCAAACCGAATTGCGTCATGGCTTCCGCGCTTCGAGATCGAGGCCGCAGAAATTCGACATCGTGTGCACTAGGGGACCTACGCGAGGTCAACACGCCTCGCCCGCCGTTGGGTTCTCGGCGCAGTCCGCTAGTCGACCTCCGGCTTCCGCCGAAATCCGAAGGCTCGCCGATCTGAACCGTTCGGGACGAGAACTGCGGCCTGTTCGAGCAGACGCGAGGGTCAGGGTGAAGCAAACTGACTGTGTCAGAGAAGGTTTCGTTGCTCGGGCCGCCATAGCGGTACTGTCGCGGGCGTGAGAATTGTCAGATTCGTTGCCCTGACCGCCTTCGTGCTGCTGGTCGCGCCGGCTTTCGCGCATGCCGACCCGCCGCCGATCTTCACCCAGGAAGAGCAGTGCGAGACCACGCGCGCGCTGGTCGACAACGTTCGTGCCGCGAAGCCGGATGCGACGCCGGAAGAGATCGCGGGGGCGTTCGTCGACTACATGGATTCCATGGGGGCCTACAACCGGGTTCCGCAGGCCAAGGAATCCGATCGGCAGATCACGCTGGGCAATATCGAGCGCTGCGGTCTGGCCTAGGTGCTGGGCTGACGTCGACCCTGTGGGTAGCGGGGTCGACGTCAGCGCTCAGGGGAGCGCTGGGTGGACCTTGCGCCAGTGTTCGGCGATGTCGATGCGGCGGGTGATCCATACCCGGTCGTGGGATTGGACGTGGTCGAGGAAGCGTTCCAGGGCCGCGGTGCGGGCGGGGCGGCCCGCGATGCGGCAGTGCAGGCCGACGGAGAGCATTTTGGGAGTGTCGTCGGCGCCTTCGCGGTAGAGGACGTCGAAAGCGTCGCGCAGGTGGGCGTAGAACTCGTCGCCGTTGGCGAAGCCCGCCGGGGAGGCGAAGCGCATGTCGTTGGTGTCGAGAGTGTAGGGAACCACCAGGTGGTGCCGCCCGCGCACCTCGGTCCAGTAGGGGAGATCGTCGGCGTAGGAGTCGGAGTCGTAGACGAAACCGCCCTGTTCGACGACCAATTCGCGCGTGTTCGGGGAGTCGCGGCCGTTGTACCAGCCGAGGGGGGCGGAGCCGGCGAACAAGAGCGCTGAAGTGCGCAGGCGAAGCTGCCGTCGGGACAGCTTCCGCCCGGCGACCGCGGTCAACACTCGCAGCAAGCGCCTGTAAGGCTCATAGCCGATACTCACCGGGAGAGGTCCCATTGAGGGTCGGCCTCTGGTCGACCGAGTCGGACCGAAGATGCAGGCTCCCTTTGCTATTCGTCAGGATTGCGCCATGCCCGTGAAGTGGATGCCGACGCTCAGCAACAAGGCAGTCGCCACCCCCTCCATGCTGCTATATGGTTCTATCGCAACCCTTGTCACTCTCTGGCTCCCACTCTTCAAGACCGGAAACTTCAGAGCTGAGCGGTCCTATTCGCTGTGGGAACTACGTGAAGTCGGCGCACCGGGCTTGCCCTTACTCGTCCTCGGAGCGGTCCTGCTGGTCGCCGCAGGAGCCATTCTGCACCTCACGTACAACCGATTAATTCCGAGCATGTGGCTGTCCTGCCTCGCAATCGCCGAAACACTCGGCATCCTGGTGGCCCTGGCCATCGGATTCGCTCTC
Organism: Nocardia sp.; assembly: GCA_014360565.1. Taxonomy (GTDB): domain Bacteria; phylum Actinomycetota; class Actinomycetes; order Mycobacteriales; family Mycobacteriaceae; genus Nocardia. Next base: position 39,448 of record JACIXH010000013.1, on the reverse strand, counting down.
GCCCTCCCCGACACCAGCGACCTTACGTTTCTGCCCGGACTACCACTCCTCATCGCCGGACTCACCGCCACGCTTGTCGCCACTTCGCAACTGCCGGATTACGTATCTCACCAACGTAAGACGTCCGGCGGATAGCTACCCCGGCTGGATTCGCCGACGCAGTTCAGACGCGATCACATCGACTCCGGCAGGCAAGATCACTGTGTCCGTTCCGGTTTCGTTGACCGTGATCAGATACCGACCCGATGCGCGATATCCGGGAGCGATATCGACCCAGCTGATGTATGTCGGCTGGGTCGACCGTGGATGATCGATACGGAAAGCGCCTTCAGCCGTGCGCGGCAGGCGCAGAAACGCACGCATTCGCTCCTCCACCGAGGATCGCCCATCTGCGGCAACACTCCACGAGGTCGGCGCGGATTCACCTCGAATTCGCGGGGTGTAGCCGACCATCTGTTCAGCTCCTCCAGCGGAAGCCGTGGGTAGCGTGAGCGAGAAATAGCGCAGCAGATCTCCACGAGGAACCGAGGCCAGCCGTACCTCTGCACCGAAATCTGGATCATCTGACGATGTTTGGGTTGCGATGACGTTGTGCCGGGAAGTCGCGGCCGCGATCGACCTGACGCGGTCAGCGGTTCCGTGTATCTGGCCACTCGCGGTGATACGAACCTCTGCCTCGACTACAGCCCTCAGAGCCGAGCGTGGATCATCGAGCGCATCACGGGAAAAGCGAGCGCTGAAATCCCTTACCAATTGATGGTATTCATCGGCGGTCGTGGCAGTTTCGATGATGGCGAGCGGATCCGGATACCGGTCGAGTCCAGCGTCGGACCACAACCAGGCGAACTCGTCGGGACCGAGTGACCAAGAGTCGAGGATGGTCACTGGCGCGGCGCCGGCGCTGGTTCGTCGTCCATCATCGGACCGGTACCGGAATGCTCGAAGAACTGGTCAGCTGACGGCGACTCCGACGCTCCCTCAGCATTCTGCCCTGCGGGCACAGGTTCGTCGTCCATCACCGGTCCAGCACCAGAGTGCTCGAAGAACTGTTCGGCGGCCTGCTGATTGGTGCGAGGTTCGTCTGGTACCGCAGCTGGCGTGGTCGTCGAGCCAACAGGCGTTGCGGGCTCTGATCGTTCCGGTCGGCCCTGCTGCGGACTCGACACAGGTGGCGCAGTTGCGGCGACCCCCGACTCCCGAGTGAAATCGTGCGGGGCGCTGACTGGAAATGGCGGCGAAACCGGTTGTTGGCGTTGAATTTCGGCCGCAGGCGCAGTCGACGCCGCTGTGGTCGAGAAACCTTGATTCGGCGAGGTCGGTGCCGACGATTGCGCACCAGGCATCAACTCGACCTCACTGCCAACGACGCCGTCGTAGGTGAGAATGCCCTCGGTCCAGTCTGGATGAATGCCGCGCAGGTAGTCCGGTGCATAGTGCTCGTTGGGTTCCTCGCGATTACCACCGCGACCTGCCCCGCCCATCCCTGGCATCATCCCGTTCCGTGTTCCGGAACCCGCGCCAGTCCCCGAAGCTGCAGCGATACCCGGGCCTGTCGATGGCGTGCCCACGCCTGGAACAGCGCGGCCGAGAACTGCGCCGGCACCGCCGCCGACAGATCCACCGGGGCCACCCGCACCTGGCGAACCAGAGCCTGGGCTACCGCTGCCAGCCGAACCTGATCCGGGACCACCACTGCTAGGACCACCCGTGCTGGGGCTACCTGCCTGAGCCGCTGCCGCGGCGGTGCCAGCCGGTGCCGTCGACGACGGATCTGTCGCGGCATCGCCCGAATCCTGCCCTCTACTCGCGTCGTCCCCCGACGATTGCTCACTGCTCTGCGACGAGCCCTCGGTGTCAGTCGGAGCAGGGGTGGTTGCCGCCGGGTCGCCGGTCTCGGGAGATCCCTGTTCTGCGCCGAGACCAGTGTTCTGACCATTCGATCCGCCCGCCCCGGGATCAGCGGCACCGGGGTCACCACTGATCACCGGCATATCAACGTATGCGGGCACACCGGCGCCCGACGGCGGAAACACAGGTGTGTAAGTCGTATCCAACGCTTGAATGATCGCCTCGCGAGCCGCCGCATCCGCAGCCCGAGTCTGCTCATCAGTCGCCGGATTGCTCAGACCAGGCAGGATCGACTGCACCGGATCGTCCGGGTCGAGGATTCCCGACGAGATCTGCCTCGGCTGCACCGCAACTTTCACAGCTTCCGCCGCAAACCCAACAGCCTCGACTCGAGCGCCTACCGACCCGAGCACCTGGCCAACCTCGTTGAGAGCCCTCGCGAAAGCCTCTGTAGCCGCCTGGCCCGCGTCGGCCGTCGCGCCCTGCCATTGGCCTTCATTGAACAGCCGAGTCATACCCAACAGATTGAACGTGGACAGGTTGAGCACGTCGGAGGAACCCTGACGCCACACACCGGACTGCCCCTGCAGGCCGGCCGGATCCAGCCCGCCTTCGCCATGGACAGCCTGATACAACTCGTCATAGGTCATGCCCTGAAACCTGTCATCGGTAGTGACATAGTCCGGATCGGTACCTTGACCCGCGCCCTGCAACTTGCCGTCCGCGGTAGCCGCCCGGCCTTGCGCGTTCTCCGCACTTTGCAGAGCCTGAGCGAGTCCGACGAAGCTCAGGGGCGTGGTCGGACGTGGCGTCATCTTGAGTATCCCCCCGGAATGTTCGACTGGTCCGGGCAGCAGATTAGCACGGGCCCCAAGCCCGGGCCGCTGATAGAGTGCTGGTCCAGCGGGCGACGAGCGGGGTGGAAATGGCGGGGTCTGAAGACGCCTTCGGGCAGGTTGGGGTCGGGGCCTTCAACGAGGCGGCTCGTGCTGGGACCCTTCGTTACGAACGTGGGGCGGCGGAGCAGGCTGCTCGGATGTACGAGGAGCTGGCCGTCAAGTTGGCTCCGATCCAAAAAAGCCTCGAGCAGTTGGCTGCCCAGGATGGCTTCGGCGGCTTCGCCTCTGGACGTGCACTTCAGAAAGGGTTCTCGACGAAAGCTATGGACGGCGCAGGTGTAATCGGCCAAGCGATAGATACCGCGCTACGCATGAAGGAGGCTTACCTGCGCGCAGGTGGACTCATCGAAGCCGCCGATGAGGCGAACCGCGCAGTGATCGCCAGGGCGGCGGAAGCGCTCGACACCGGAGGTAGCAACCAGTGATTCGTCCGTATTTGCATGTTGCCGCGAGCGCTGTCGCCGTAACGCTGCTGTGCAGTTGCAGCACCACCAGCGAGCAGCCAGAACAGAACCTGTCAGCCGCACCCAGCACAACAAAGCAGATCGCAGTTCCCGCCGCCTCGGCGACTCTCCAGCCCAATAGCGGCAGCCGAGGCAAGGTCGAATTCGATCCGTGCACCGAATTTGACGACCCCACGATCCAACGTGCTGGCTACGACTCAGAGACACGCAAACGCACCGACGGTATCCATGAATGGTATGCATTTGTCGGATGCACCTTCGAAAACAGGGAACCAGCTGGCACCTTCGGAACCATAGCGCCTATTCGATCAATTGGTATCGCTGCAACAAATATCACGCTCGACGAGTTTCGCCAGCGTTACGCAGGAAAATATTCCGAAGAATCAATCGGAGGCCGCAAGGCGATACAATATCGCCCATCAACGCAATGTGGGATGGTAATCGAATTTCCCGAATTTGCCTTGGATCTAACCAACTCCACCCTCGCAGGTTTCACCGATGAGAAGCCGTGCGACAATATAGTGAATGCCGCCACAGTCCTCGAAGCGGCCACAACTAATACAATCGGCAACCGCTGATAGCTGCGAGTGAAGCACGCCTTGACCCACACATAGCGGATAGCCGTACCGTTCGAGACCGATATATCGGCGACGTTATGAGTCGCGTGGCGGAGGTAGATAGTCGACTAGCTCGGTTGCGATGCGAGTAACAATTGGGCAGGGATCTACGTCTCCACCGGAGACTGCTGCATATACACTGAAAAGCACTCTTGAGCCCTTCGTCTCCAGCAGGAGACTGCACACGAAATTCGGATCAAGACCCTCTGATCGATAACGGGAACCAGCATAAGGCCCAATTGCGACATCTACGAGATCGACCGCCTTCGACTTCCCATCTGTAACGTTGTACTCCACGCCGTCCTTGAAATAACTTATCGACGGCGACATGTTCGCTTCATCGCCTGCCCAAGCGCATTCCCGGCCGGGCACTTGCGCTTGCAATTTACGGTCGTAGCCGAGTCGCTGCATCACCGAGTCCGGGAAGGCTTCGCACGGATCCCAAGACGGAGCCCCGCCGCTCGAATCCGAGATAGTATCGCACCCCGTTAAAAACATTGAGAGCAGTGCGCTAACCATCACCCCTGCCACTTGGGTTAGTTTCGTCCGATGAGTCGACCGCGCAGCAAAAGAGCTCGCTCGATCTCTGGAAGGACAACAAGGTCCGACACATGCAGGACGGGTACGCCGGAGACTATTCACCCTGCTTCACCTTGCTTTCTTGTTCTCCAATGCTAATCGAATATGACTGGCGATAGTTTTCTACGTAACTATTCAAGCCGCGGCTATTCAGAAAATTAGTCAATTCCTCCGATTTGCCCCGGTCGATGATTTCCTCGACTGTCGCCGGTCGGCCGTCAGTCTTCAGAGATTCCGGCAGTTGTCCGGCATTGTTGGCAGCGTTCAGGACTGCCTGATTCGCACTCTGTTCGGCCTCTGCCCTCAAGTCCTGCGAGCTCGGCCTGTCCTTGAATTCGTATTCAGGTTTTCCTATCAAATCCTGGATAAGCTCGGATGTGGTGTTTCCTGCCTCAAAGCCAGTCACATCTTGGACGACCTGGGAGCCGGGAACCTTGGCGACTCCTTCATCTACCAGCATCCCGGCCATATCGGCACCCATTAGCTTGGCTCGGCGGAGAAGGCTCTGCTCCTCGGTTGCGATGGCATCCTCGCCCCTCTTCTTATCCTCGCCGATGATGGCGTCCCACATCGCGCTGTCGAGGCGGCCGGACAGAGTTCCCGCGTTGCCCCCGCCAAGGATCGAGCCTGGGCTCTCCGGGTTTTCCTGCATCGCTTCAGTCAGTTCGGTTAGCCGGAGTTGTTCAACAGCTGTGGTCAGGCCGACGCGCCCCTCCTCTGTGTAGGAGCCGAGCTCGAGCAGTCGATTTCCTTCCTCCCCGTTCCACCTGGCGACACCATCGAGCACCTTGCTTTCGCCCCGGAGCCCTTCAGCGAGGTGCGGGCTGCTCACCGACTCCAGATTGGAACTGACCATTTGGCTGACCTTGTTAGCCAAATCGGGGTTCGAAGCAAACTCCTTACGCGTGTTGTCCCACGCCGCGTCGTCATCCGTCGATCCGAACATGTCGCCAAGGCGTGCGAGGTCAGCGCGGCCTCGATCGCCTCTGTCGGTCCCGAGCGGGAGCTGGGACTCTTCGGTGATCCGATCGAGCAGCACGTTCGGCCCACTACCCTGTGCGGAGTCGGGCCAGTCGTAATAGAGCAAGCTCTGCACAGTTTCGCGAGGCTTGTACCCCTCGGGCATACCGTCGCCCGACCAGATCTGATGACTGGAGGCGTCGTTGCGCGAGGCGATGTCGAGGAACTTCGATGCGGCCTCGTCGCTACCTTCGGGATAGGTGTAGGGCTCGTCCTGGATCATTTCCGATGATTTCAGGAAGAGGTTGGTGCCCAACTCTTTACCAGGTTCGAAGCCTGGATTGGCCTGTCCCATCAAGTCGGCCAAATTGTGGGTGTCAATCCGCTGGTTCTGCTGGGCAACAAGGGGCCCGCCCGAAAGTTTCGGATCGATCGGATTGGGATCTGTCGCCTTCGCCTCGATAAGTTGCCGCATACCCGAGGGGAGATTTTGGTAGCTGCCCGCGTTCGCCAGCGTGCCGTCGGGATTACGTCCGGTGCCGACGTTCTCGTTGCTCACCACCATCAGCCCGTTGGCCAGCGCGTCTCGCTGTGAGGCTGCCACGGTATTGCCAGATTCTTCGCTCATCTTCAGATGCTCGCTCAGGGCGAGAACACCGTCGCTACCGCCAGTTTGGTACAGATTGCGGTAGTACTCCTGCACCGCAGCCGGCAGCGAGTCGACCTGACCGCCCTCCGACAGGATACGAAGCTCCTCCTGCGTCAGGGTTTGCGTCGGCAGCTGACTCGCGATCCGATCCAAAACCGCAGGGTCGCGTTCACTTTCGGGGTGGACGTTGAGGTAGTCGGTGAGGGCTTTTCCGTCTTCGGTACCGAGGTCGGCCGCGTTGCTGGGAGTATCCGTCGCGGCGTCGATGCCGTCGCCGAGCAGGTCGCCACGGATCCGGATCTCCTGCGAAGCCGTGCTGATCGCAACACCGACCTCGCTTACCGCACCGGTCAGCGAGTAGTACGCAGCGTTGATGGCAGCCTGATGCGCATTCACCTTGTCGACTACGGTCTGGCGTTGCTCGCCAGTGAGTACATCACCGCTCGTCCTAGCCGACGACACCACCCAGTTTTCGGCGACCTTCAGCGGGATCGGGCAAGACCCGTCGTTCTCCGCCTCGCTCACCTTGCCGAGAAGGATTCGCTTCTCGTTCGCGAGCCGTCCGTCAGCCGCTCGTAGTGCAGTCGCGACTTCTCGGACTTCCTGCGAGAGCCGACGGCCCTGGTCGTGCTCTTCGACGAACCGCTCTGAAGCGGCGTTGTAGGCGGCGCCAGTCCAGGTTGTGTCCTTGAAGTGCGTAAGTACCTGCGCGAGCTGGGTTTCGTAGAACTGGGTATCTGTTTCCAGTTCGGTCGCCCACTCCGACAGCTTCTCGGGCTTCCAATTGGTGATGTCTGTCCGAGTCGGCATCTTCGGCTACCCCCGCGCCTTGAAGTCCATCGAATCGAGCATGTTCTTGAAGTCCTGGTCGGTCGAGACATAGCTGGCCGCAGACACCTGCACGATGCTGGACAACTTCTGCAGGCGCTGGGCGACTCGAAGCCACGCGCCCTCTGTGAACTCGCCGGTCTGGGCGCACACCTGCCCGAGCGAACAGCCCGGAAGCGCCGCCCCGATCTGATCCCCCGCCGTGCGCACGTCGATCTTGTCGATCTCCTGACTCACGGTGTCGAGCGTTGTAGCCAGCTTCTTCAGTTGGTCAGTGTCTGCCTGGAGCACAATATTTCCCCCATTTCAGTGACTCACGACGCATCCAACGAAGCGCGCGACGCATAGATGCGTCGCAGATTATCCGGCCGTCGCGTCGGTGACAAACGCCGTTGCCGTGTACCTCACCGGGTCGACGTCGGGCGAGACAGCCTTGCTCCGCAAGTGGACGACACTGCGGTTCACCGGTCCAATCAGGACAAGTGCACCGGGACAGGTGGCCGGCTGACGCGTCGGATTGCCACTGCCCCAGTCTGTTTGCTGATCTGTTGCCCGAGGTGTAGCGTCGCTCACAGAGATCGGCCCCCGGGAGCGCTACCAACGCTCACCGAGGGCCTGGGTACGAAACAGCAGCAACTGTTCGCACCGTGGGGGAAACCCTACCTGCACCTCCTCGGAGTGCTCCAATGCCGAGGTCGTCGTCCTGACGCCGGAGTTTCCGACCTACCCGTGCGTGGACGCGAACAACCGTTTCCATTCCCAAGGCCCTGGGCCCTTCGCGGTCGTTACTGACGAGCCCGACCGGGGAGCATCCAACCCACCAAACAGCCGTCTGCGAGTACCACTGTCGTACGCCTCGCACGTACGCACCGTGACGGCCGGGAGTGCACACCTTCGCCACGGTCCAACCAGCCACGCGTCCATCGGACGCGCGGCCAGAAGTGTTGGCCGAGGACGCAAATCGGGGTTCGGTGCGGGGAAGCGGGCAGGGATGGTTACGACACCGGCACCCTTGGGTGCTCGAATCGGTTCAGTACAGTCCGCAGGTCATCACGACCGAGGTCGTAGAACCCTCGTCTACAGCTGTTCGATCACTGACGACCACCTTCGCGTGTGGAATCTGGGGACAGTCGCGAGCGTGAGAATCGTCAGACCAGCCGTCCTCGCCGCTTTCGTGCTGCTGCTCGCACCTGCCTTCGCGCACGCTGATCCGCCGCCGATCTTCACCCAGGAAGAACAGTGCGACACCACTCGCGCCCTGGTCGACAACGTTCGCGCGAGCAAGCCCGACGCGACGCCGGAGGAGATCGCCGACGTGTTCGTCACCTACATGGACTCCATGGGCGCCTACAACCGCGTCCCCCAGGCCAAGGAATCCGATCGCCAGGTCACGCTGACCAACATCGAACGCTGCGGACTGACCTAGGACCTGACCTTTCAGGTAGCCGCTACATGGTGTCGTGAAGCAATTGCCTGGGTTGTTCGATACCGACGTGGTTCGTCGCTGTCCTGGTCAGTGCGCATCGAAGGCTGACATCGTGCCCGCCGGGTGGACTTTGCGCCAGTGTTCGGCGATGTCGATGCGGCGAGTTGTCCACACCCGGTCGTGGGATTGGGCGTGGTCGAGGAAGCGTTCCAGGGCGGCGGTGCGGGCGGGGCGGCCTGCTATGCGGCAGTGCAGGCCGATGGAGAGCATTTTGGGGGCGCCTTCGGAGCCTTCTCGGTAGAGGATGTCGAAAGCGTCGCGGAGGTGGGCGTAGAACTCGTCGCCGTTGGCGAAACCCGCTGGGGAGGCGTAGCGCATGTCGTTGGTGTCGAGGGTGTATGGAACCACCAGGTGGTTTCGGCCGTTCACCTCGGTCCAGTAGGGGAGGTCGTCGGCATAGGAGTCGGAGTCGTAGACGAAACCGCCGTGTTCTACGACCAATTCGCGGGTACGGGGTGAGTCGCGGCCCGTGTACCAGCCCTGTGGCGCAGCGCCGGTGAGATCGGTGAGGATGCGCACCGCCTCGGCCATGTCGGCGCGTTCGGCGTCGGAGTCGACCAACTGGTAAGACTTCCACTGCAGTCCGTGACTGGCGATTTCGTAGCCGAGTTCCGAAAATGCCGCCACCGCTTCGGGATTACGCTGCATGGCGCGGGCGACCGCGAAGACAGTGAGCGGCAGATCACGCCGTTCGAAGGCGCGCAGCACCCGCCACAGGCCCGCGCGCGAGCCGTATTCGTACAGCGATTCCATGCTCATGTGCCGGTTGGGGAAGGGATCGGCGGGCGTCATCTCGGAGAGAAAGGTCTCCGAGTGCGGCGAACCGTCGAGGACGTTGTTCTCCCCGCCCTCTTCGTAATTCAGCACGAACTGCACGGCGAGCTGCGCGCCGTCGGGCCATTGTGGGTCGGGCGGATTCGGGCCGTACCCGACGAAATCGCGAAGATCACGCCCGCCCGTGGCCCCACCGCTGCGCGATGCCGGGTTCATCGGAGCTCCCCGTAGAGGCGCAGCCGCGCCAACCCGCCGTCGGGATAGATATCGAGCCGGACCTCCACGACGGCGTCGGCCACGGCCGGTATCGCGAACCGGTGACGGGTATCGGGCAGCAGATCGGTGCGCGGCAGAAGCTCGACAGCGGTTCCGTCGCCGGCGAATCCGGTGAGCGACGCCGCACCGGGTCAGTTGCCGAGGAAGCAAGAGGTGTCGATCTCTGCCAACCGGATCGCGCCCGGCCCGGCGAGTCCGATTCGTACCCAGTCATTTCCGTCGTCGCGGCGACGCGCGGTCTCCCAGCCGTCGCCCATTTCTCTGGCGAGGCCGGGGTAGAGCAGCTGGTTGGGCGAGCTGTAGAAGCGGTTGGAGCAGTCGAGCACGATGGCGCCGTTCTCCAGCGCGGCGAGGTCGAGCGGGCCGAGGCCGAGCAGCGCGGCATCGGGTCGGCCTTCGCCGTGCACGCGAAGACGGGCGACGCCGCCGTCGGGGTGCATGGTGAGTTTCACATGGGTCCAGCGGTTCTCGTCGTCGATGGCGAACGGGTTGCGGCTGTCGCCGTCGACCTTCACGCGGTCGAGCAGGCTCACCCAGTCGGTGCGGGCGGCGATTTCCTCGGTGGGCGGGTAGCCCTCGACGGCCAGCGCCGCCAGCGACACCTCGGGCGGGAAGTTGCCGGTGAACCAGGCGGTGTCGACCACGACGCCACGGATCACGCCTGGCACGCCGAGTCGCACGACGGCCGCGTCGTCGCCGGGCTCGCCGCGATGCCTGCGGGTTTCCCAGCCGTCGTAGACCTGACCCTTGTTGCCGAACGTCGCGGGGCGATACTCCGATGGACGCGGGCTGACCAGGTTCTCCTTCTCCGCGAAGAATTCGTCGTTCGCCCAGATCACCGAACCGCCCAGAGTGCGGACGGCCAGATCAGGGAGCAGGGTGAAATCGTCGCCGCCGGTGAATCGGCTCACGGGTGCCTCCTGGGTCGGGCGCCGGCGACCGAAGCCGCCGGGCACCTCGTCTGAAAAATCGCGCCGGACGTGCGACGCCGCGCGCTCATCGACTGGGTGGCGCCTCCTTCGACATTACTGGTATACCGTTAACGGCGCTGTACGGCTCATCTCGCGCGTACCCGCCGAGCGACGAGTTCGAGCAGAACGTCGCTGGTCAAGCCGGGCGCCTTGGCGAGAAGTTCGGCCTCGGTGAAAGCACCGGCGCGCAGACCGCGCAACACTGTGCTCGCCAATGCTTCGGCGGTCGCGGGCTCGTCCAGCACGCCCCCGCCGCGCCGGTCCAGATAGGCGATCAGGCGCGGCACCGCCACTTCGCAGGCGCCGCGGAAGAAGCCGTAGGTGGCGAGCCAACGGGTGATCAGGTGACCGGGGTGCATGTCCCAGCCCTGGTAGTAGCCACGACGCAGGGCCCGGTCGACCAGGCGGTGGTGATTGGCCATGGCGCCTTCGGGATCGGCGTCGGGGACGATCTGGGTGGAGCCGTCGCAGATCCACACTCCCGTCTGCGCGGCGGCGACCTGCATCACCGCCTTGGCGTGGTCGGCGGCGGGATGGTCGAGGGCCTGATCGGTGGCCGCGATGCCGCACGCGGCGGTGTAGTCGTAGGTACCGAAATGCAATGCGCTACAGCGTCCGTCGGCGAGGTGGATCATCTCGGCGATGGGCGCGGTGCCGTCGGCGGCGATGATCGCCTGCGGGCTCTCGATCTGGAGTTCGAAGCGCAGCGACCGTTCGGGCAGGCCGTGGCCGCGCTCGAGGCCGGTGCACAGGTCGACGATCGCCGAGACCTGCTTGGCAGCACGAATCTTCGGCACCGTGAACACGAATCCGGGCAGCGCGCCACCGGCCCCGTCGAGGACCAGTTCGAGGGTGCGCAACGCGCGCCGGCGTTCGTTGGCGGCCAGACCTTTCGTGCGAACACCGAACGAGACCGGTGCGCCGGGCTTGTCGGCCCACGCCGCCAGTGCCTCACCCGCCGCCTTCGCCGCCGCGTCTTCTTCTTCATCGGAGCGGAACCCGTAGCCGTCTTCGAAGTCGATCCGCATGTCCTGCACCGGCCGGTCCGTGAGCTGGCGGCGGACGGCGGGCAGCGAACCGGTGACATCGAGATCGACCAGGAAGTCGGCGTGGCGATGCAGCAGTTCCAGGGCGGTGACGCCCCACTCGGCGGGGGTCTGCGCGGTGGCTGTGTCGGCGGGAACGTAGGCGGTGTGCACGGGCTGGACCCGGTCGCCGGCTCCTGGATATCGCCCGCGCAGTTCCGCGTCGGCGGCGTCGAGAACGGAGTCGATCCGGGCTCGAATATGTTCGGGCAGGCGGCTGTTCACCCGGTAGTTCCTTCCTTGATGGCCCGCCACACCCGGTCGGCGGTCATCGGTAGTCGGTCGAGGCGGACACCGACGGCGTCGCGGATCGCGTTCGCCAGGGCCGGGGCCACCGGGTTGTAGGGGGACTCACTCATCGATTTGGCACCCAGCGGGCCGAGTTCGTCACTGGTTTCGGCGAAATAGACCTCGGTGCGGGGCAGATCCGCGAACTGCGGGATGTGATAGTGACGCAACGTCCTGGTGGTGACCACGCCCTTGTCGGACCGCATGTCCTCGTAGAGCGCAGTCCCGAGCGCCTGGGCGACCCCGCCTTCGATCTGCCCGCGCAGTTGCACCGGGTTGATCACCGTGCCCGCGTCGGCGACCTGGACCGATTGCAGAATCCGCACCACACCGGTCGAGGGCTGGACCGCCACCCGGAAGGCGTGGACATTGAAACTCACCGAGCGTGGCGTGCCCGCGTGGGTGCCGTGGGCGATGAGCGCGCCGTCGGCGAGCAGTTGGGCCGCGGTGATCAGCTCGTCGCCGCAGCGCACGCCGCCCGGTTCGAGCAGACAGTCGCGTTCGGGGTGACCGCTCACTTTCGCCGCCCTGGCCAGCAGCATCGCGTGGAGTTCGAGCGCGGCCGCGTAGCAGGCTTTGCCCGCCACCATGATGCCGGTAGAGCCGAACGCGCCGGTGTCGTGGCCGACGACGTCGGTGTCGGACTGACGGATCACGATCCGCTCGGCGACGGTGGCCAGTGCCGTCGCCGCGAGCTGGGCGTGCACTGTGGTGGTGCCGTTGCCGAATTCCGCGGTGCCGACGCCGATCTCGTAGCGGCCGTCGGCAAGCAGGCTCGCCGTGGCATCGGCATGGTGCCCGCGCGGGGGCACGGTCGCGATCATCGCCACCGCCATTCCCACACCCACGCGCCAGTCCAGGCCCGGAGCGGCGACACCGTTGCCGCGGCGCAGCGCCCGCTGTGCGGTGTCGAGGCACTGGTCGAGGCCGTAGCTGCCGAAGGTCAGATCCGACTCGTCGATGTCCGCGCCGGTGAACCGGTCGCCCGGGAGCACCACATTGCGGCGGCGGAATTCGAAGGGGTCGATACCGAGCTCGCGGGCCAGTTCGTCGATCGCGGATTCGACGCCGAAGATCACCTGGCCCAGCCCGTAGCCGCGGAACGCGCCCGAGGGAACGTTGTTGGTGTACACCGCTTGTGCGTCGACGCGCTTGTTCGGGCAGCGGTACACGGCAACGGATTCGCCGACGGAATGAAACATCACGCCCGCGCTGTGGTTGCCGTAGGCGCCCGCGTCGGCGAGCACGTCCACCGAGAGCGCGGTGAGCAGGCCCGCCGCGTCGGCGGCCGCGGTGACCGCGACCCGCATCGGGTGACGGCAAGTGGCGCTGGTGAATTCGTCGGTTCGGGTGAACTCGTATTGCACGGGGTGTCCGGTGCGCAGCACGGCCAAGGCGATCAGGTCCTCGGCCAGCATCTCCTGCTTGGCCCCGAACCCGCCGCCGACACGAGTCGCGAACACTCGCACGCGATCTCGGTCCAGTCCGAACACGTGGCAGAGTTCGTCGCGCACCAGGAACGGCACCTGGCTGCTCGATCGGACGACGAGCCTGCCCGCGTCGTCGAGCCAGCCGATTCCGCCGTGGGTCTCCAGGTGAACATGCTGCACCCGGGGCGAATTCCACACCCCGCTCACCACTTTCGCGGCCCGTGCGATACCGGCGTCGAAATCACCGACACCGCCGTGGATCTCGGCAACGAGATTGCGCCCGGCATCGGCGATCCGCGCCGAGTCCGGCTTGTCGGCATGCAGCTTCGGCGCCTCGTCCGCCAAGGCGGACTCGGGTTCGAATACCGCAGCCAGCACCTCGTATTCGACTCGAAGGGCTCGCACTCCGGCGCGAGCGGCGTCGAGGGTCTCGCCCACCACCGCCGCCACCCGCTGCCCCGCGAAGCGAACGGTTCGATCGAGGACGAAGGTGTCGTCCGGATCGTCCTCCCGCAATTCATGGCGCGCGGTGGAGAACGCGGTTCGCGGTCCATCCACATGCGTCAACACCGCACGCACACCTGGAACGGCCCGCGCGGCGGCTACGTCGACGGACACGATCCGCGCATGCGCGTGCGGACTGGCCAAGACGGCCAGGTGCCAGGGTTCGACCGGCGGCATCCGCTCGCCCGCACCCGCCAGCACGTCCATCGTGAACGCCTCCCGGCCCCGAACGATCCGCGCCCCCGCAGGCGCCCCCACCCCGTCCCCGATCTGCCCCGCCCGATACTTGCGCCGCATCACCCCACCGACTCGCGCCCGCGCCAGCGATACCGCGGACTCGCCGACCTCCGGCCCTTCCTCGGCCGACACAGTGGTGGCCTCGCCTGCCGATAGGCCCGAGCCGCCGTGTGTCAGATAGGACTCGACGGCAGGTCCCGCGGCTTCTGATCGCGTCGCCTCCACACGTTCAGGTCGGTCGCGGGCAGCAGAAGCGGAATCGTCGCTACGCAGCGCAGACGCTGGGGGTCCGGTGTCTGGTGGTGCCGCCCGCTCGGCGGCGTCATCGATAGCACCGCGCGCGGCTGACGAACGATCGTCGAATCCGGGCACCGCCTCGGTGACATGCGGCGGCGAGGCGGTCGGCGCATGTCGTGGTTCGTCTGTGCGCGCAGGGCCGGATCGTTGCGAACGACGCTTGCCGGTATCTGTGCACAGCGGTGCACAGGGCGCAGCCACCGCGTCGGCGATGGCCCGGTAACCCGTGCAGCGGCACAGATTTCCCTTCAGCAGTTCGGCACGCTCGGGGTCGGTAACTGCCTGAGCAGCCAAGTTGTCCACAGTTGTGTCGGGACGCGCGGCAGCCAGGCCCGACGCGGTGACCACCATTCCGGCCGTGCAGAAACCGCACTGGAAGGCAGCGTGCTCGAGGAAGCTGCGCTGCACCGGGTTCGGGGTCTCCCCGGCCCCGAGCCCTGCGGCCGTCGTCACCGCTCGATCGGCGGCGCGGTGGGCCGGGATGAGGCAGGAGTGCACCGGTTCACCGTCGAGCAGCACCGAACAGGCACCGCAATCGCCGGAGTCACAGCCCTTCTTGACCGCGAGCTCGCCGTGTTCGCGCAGTAGCGTGCGCAGGCACTGGCCGGCCCGCGCGGTCACCTCGACCGCGCGGCCGTCGATATCGAGCCTCATGCGCCGCCTCCGCATCCCCGGCTCGAGCTCTCGTCGGCGACGACGCGGCCACCGGAACTCACGACGCCGCCCCGAGTTCGGCGACTACCTCGGCGGCCAGCAGACCGGTGACGTGCTCGCGCCAGTCCGGCGCTCCATGTGGGTCGTCGAACCACACGTCGGCGTCGAGGTGAGCCAGTGCGTCCGTCAGCTCGGAACGCGAAGGGACGGTGCAGAAGTCGAGCACGACCGGACGCACGGTCGCCGCGGTGATGGTGATCGCGCATCGCTCGTCGGCATCGCGCCTGCCCATCACCACCGACCCGGACCGACCGAGCGGGGCCGTCGCGATCTTTCGGCAGCTGGTGCGTGCCGAAATACTCGTCGTGGGCACGAGGAAGGAGCGCACGATATCGCCCGAAGCCAACAGATTCTCACCCGGCCCGGTCACGAAGTCACGCATGGGGATTGCGCACTCGCCGCCGCCACGTGTCCAGATCACCGCCGTGGCGTCCAAGGCGACCAGCGCGCCGAGCACCGCACCGGCGGGCAGTGACAGACACACATTTCCGCCGACCGTCGCGGTGCGCCAGATCTTGTGTGATGCCAGCAGCGCCCGGCACGCCTGGGCGAACAGCGCCGTGCCCGGCCAGTGCGGCCGCAGCATCGGTGTGCCGAGTTCGCGGCCCGGTCCGGCGCCGGCGAACTGCGCCAGCGTGCAGGTCGCCGCGATCTCCAGCCCCTGCGCGGATGCCGTCAACGGCGTCCAGCCGAAGGTGGTGATGTCGATGAGCCGATCGAGGTGATCGTGCGGTTCGGAAAACAGGAACGTGCCGCCCGCCAGCACCGCGCTGCCCGCACCCAGTTGCGCCAGGTCGGCGCGCTCGCGGGCGAGAACAATCTCGGAAACGGTATCCAGATCCACGTTCACCTCGCTTACCTCACCAGCCACAGTAGGGGTGGTGAGTTGCCACGATGTTGCACGAAACCCGCGCCGGATTGCGGTGCGGTTAACCCGGTGTACGCCATCCAGTGTGCGCCGTCGCGAGTAAAACCGCAGTTCAGCACGCCGTCACCGACGAGCACGGGTGCCGACAGCCCGCTCGCGCGCGAGATCACGCGGCGAGCGCGACTCGGCGGGCAACGCCTCCGAGCCGCGCGAACACCGCCCGAGACCACCTCAGCGTTCGGGCAGCTCATGCACCCGTCAGCAGGGTGGCTTGCGCCTGGGCCACATCGGCACCGACCGACGCCTCGTCCACCGTGAGCACCACATCGTCGCGAACAACCTCGCGCCCGTTCACCAGCAATGCGGCCAGTGGCGGGGCCGACCCGAGGACCAGCGCGACGACAGGGTCGTCGATACCGGCGTGCGCGGGCGTATCGAGGCGCCACAGCGCCAGATCCGCCAGCTTGCCCGGCTCGATGGACCCGATCTCCTCGGCGCGACCGAGCACCCGCGCGCCGCCCATGGTCGCCAGCTCCAGCGCCGAGCGCACCGTCATCGCCCGTGGACCGCCCACCGCCCGCGCGTACAGCAGCGCGTTGCGCGGTTCCTCGATCATCGAACTCGACTCGTTGCTCGCCGCACCGTCGACCCCGAGGCCGACGGGCACACCCGCGATCATCAGGTCGGCGGTGCGCGCGATACCGGCGCCCAACCGGCCGTTGGACGTCGGGCAGTGCGCAACTCCGGTTCCGGTCCTGGCCATCGACGCGATCGCGGGGTCGTCGAGGTGCACGGCGTGGGCGTACCAGACGTCCTCGCCGAGCCAGCCGAGCTGTTCCATGTATTCGGCAGGCGTGCAGCCGAAGCTCTGCTGGCAGAAGTCCTGCTCATCGAGGGTTTCGGCGAGGTGGGTGTGCAGCCGCACCCCGGCGGATCGGGCCAGTGCCGCCGACTCGCGCATGAGGTCGGCGGTCACCGAGAACGGCGAGCAGGGGGCCAGCGCGATCCGGACCATCGCGTCGAAGGACGGGTCGTGCCAGTCCTCGACGGCCGCCGCACTCGCGGCGAGGATATCGTCGATCGACTCCACCACGCTGTCGGGCGGCAGCCCGCCCTTGCTCTGCCCCAGATCCATCGATCCGCGCGCCGGGTGGAAGCGCAGCCCCACCTCGGCCGCCGCCCCGATCTCCGCGGCGAGCAGATCACCGCCGGTGCGCGGAAACACGTAGTGGTGATCCGAGGACGTCGTGCACCCGCTGCGCGCCAGCGACACCAGCGCGCCGGTCGCCGCGCTGCGCACCGACTTCTCGTCGATCCGCGCCCACACCGGATACAGCATGGTCAGCCACTCGAACAGCGTGTTGTCGGCGGCCAGCCCACGAGTGATCCATTGGTACAGGTGGTGGTGAGTATTGACCAGACCAGGCGTGAGCACGCATCCACGCCCGTCGATCCGCGTGAGCTCCGGTCCGAATTCCGGTGGCCGCCCCGCGCCGACAGCATCGATCTTGTTGCCCCGCACCGTAACCCAGCCGTCGCGGTATTCGGTTCCGGTCGCGTCGACGGTCACCACCGCGCACCCGTGGATGAGCAGGCCGGGCGCGCTCACGGCTGCCACGCTGTTCCCGCATCGGGCGCGTCCGTCCGGGCCAAAGTCGCGTGAATCGAGCCGTACGGGCGGTCGGCTGCCCAGAACACCTCGCCCGGGTTCTCCATCTCGAACTGAGCCAGGTCGTAGTCGAAGTGATGTTTGTTCGGCGCCGCGAGCCGGATCTCCGCGAGCATCGGAAACCGTTGCAGCACCGCCTCTCCCATCGCGTACAACGTCTGCTGCAAAGCCTTGGAGTACGTGGTCGCGAACAGCTCGAGCAGCGTGGCGCGAATCCCGGCGTACACCTCGTCCCAGTCGAATCCGGTGGTCTCGGCGAACCGCCACCCGACCACGAGCGCACTGGCCAGTACCCGATCGTGGGTCGGCGCGAGGGTCGTGTACTCGTCGGTGAGGAAACCGGCGAACTCCGACCCGGTCGACTTGAGCAGCACCAGGTCCTCGATCCCACCGATCACCCACCGCCGCTGCAGGGCGCCCTCGCCTGCCACGGTCACCGCCGCCGTGCGCACCTCCGAGCCCTGGCGCACCCAGGTGTGATCGTGTTCGGCGCCGTCGATCGAGACCCGCTGCCAGCCATAGGAGTCCACGTCGATGCGCGCACTCGACACCGGCTCGACCGTATCGACGAAATGCTTCGCCAGCGCGAGCGCGTACTCCTCGATGGTGTCGAGGCCGGGTTTCTTCGCGTAGACGAACGCAGTGTGTTTCTGGGTGTCGGTGGGCAGGACATGACTCTGATCGCCCTCGGTGTAGGCCGCGCCGAAATCGCCGCGCAGCGACGTCGAAACGTTCACATCGCGAATCTCGTGGCGCGCGTTCGCTTTGTAGAAACGCACAATCCGATTCTCGGATTTGCCGTATCGGTGGTCGGTCAACACGATCGGGCCGCTCAGCGCCATCTCAGCTCCCTCGGTAGGTGGAATACGCGAACGGCGACAGCAGCAGCGGCACATGCAGATTCGGCTGCTCACCCACCGTGAACGCGATGCAGACTTCCGGATAGAAGGTCTGCGTGCCGTGCGCCGCGAAGTAGCTGCCGGTATCGAAGAACAACTGGTAGTCACCCGGATTCAGCCCTGCCGCGAGCTCTTTCACCCGACCGTCGGCGTCGGTGAGCGCCTCGGTGAGCCGCTGCTCACCCCGGACGAGCCACACGGCGACACCCGCGGCGGGCGTCCCGCGCACGGCATCGAGGACGTGGGTACTCAAGCTCGTCATGCCACCACCAGCCCTGCCAAGCGCAATCGATTGATCTTCGCCAATTCTGTTCGCATGACCTGCCTTTCGGTAGACGGATCGTTGTCGAGTCGCGCTCGCAACACCGCGAGCAATTCCTCGCCGCTGCGGCCTGCCGCGCAGACCAGGTAGATATGCCCGAATTTCGCCTCGTAAGCGCGATTGCCCTCGGCCAGCGCCGCGCGCACGTCATCGCCCGCGACCCCGGCTTGTTCGCGCGCCGACGCCGGCGAGGCCGGCCGGTCGCCGATGCGCGGGTGACCGGCCAGCGCCTCGTCGATCTCGGCGTCGTCGAGCGCGGCCGACGCCGCGTCGGCCGCGGCCAGCAGTGAGCGCGTGCTGACATAGGGGCGTGCGGCCGCGATCGCCCGGGCCCAGCGTGGCGCGCGGCAACAGCCGAGCAAGGCCGCTTCGGCCGTCGCCGCAGGTAGACGGTTGAAACCCGCGAGGCTCAACCCTTCGCTCGTCATCGATCCAGCATCGCGCGATCCCCGTCTTGCCGCCACCGTTGTGCAATCCATCACGTCGGCGTGTCGTCGTCGCTGCGCTCCCCTGCCGTAATCGACCGGCAACATAACGCCACTACCTTCGCGCACATGCCCCCGATCGACCGCCACGCCGCGCACTCCGAGTGCGCAGGCATCGTCCTCGCGGCGGGTGCTGGGACGCGATACGGCAAACCCAAGGCACTCGCCGAGAACGGCGCCTGGTTGCGCTCGGCGGTAGCCGCTCTGCGCGACGGTGGCTGCGATCGGGTGATCGTCGCGCTCGGCGCGACCGGGCCCGATCCGGCAGCCCTCGGACTACCCGCGGGCACCGAGTGGCGGTGGGTCGCC
Source organism: Nocardia sp. (assembly GCA_014360565.1). Lineage (GTDB taxonomy): Bacteria > Actinomycetota > Actinomycetes > Mycobacteriales > Mycobacteriaceae > Nocardia. Next base: position 19,990 of record JACIXH010000013.1, on the reverse strand, counting down.
GACTGGGCGACCGGCCTGTCCGCCACCGTGCGGGCGAGCCTGCGCGCCGCCGCCGAGATCGGCAGCCGGTACGTGGCATTTCTGCCCGTCGATATCCCCGATATCGGGGCCGATGTCGTCGCCAGAGTGCTCGCCGCGGCACGGTCGAGCGAGAGCGGACTTGCGCGTGCTGTGTTTCACGACACACCTGGGCACCCCGTTGTGATCGAGAACAAGCACTGGGAAGCCATTTCAGAGGTAGCCGCAGGTGATGCCGGAGCCGGTTCCTATTTGGACGGTCGACAGGATATGGTGTGCGTCACGTGCGACGGCTTGGCGACAGGGACCGATCGCGATTTCCCGGAGGTCGGCGCACGGTGATCGGAGTTGTGAGATATGCGCGATATCGTCGATGACCTTCTGCGAGTGTGGCATTCGGGCCGTACGGGCGGCCTCGCCACCGTGGTCCGCACCATCGGCACCAACTCCCTGCCGATCGGCTCCTCGATGCTCGTCACACCCAACGGTGGCGTCTTCGGATCGATCGCCTCCGGCAGGCTCGAAGAGACCGTCTACGAGTCCGCGTTGGAAGCGGGCCGCACCGGTGTTCGGCAGCTGCGTCGCTACAGCATGCTCACCGGAATGGAATCGAGCGCCGACGACGGCACGCTGGTCGACATTTTCGTAGAGCCGTTCTCCTGCCGCGACTTTCCCGAATTTCCCTCTATCGCCGCCGACATTCAGGCCCATCGCCGGGTCACCGTGTTCACCGTGGTGTGGAATCAGGACCCCGACGTAATCGGCCAGCATCTGGTGACCGACCGCAAGCACGCCACCGAACTGGTCGCGCTGCCCGAGTCCGATCTGTTCGTCGCCTCCTACTGCCCGCCGCCGCGACTGATCATCTTCGGCGCCAATGCCTATGCGGCCACCCTGGTCGCGCAGGCGCGGATGATCGGCTACCGGGTGAGCATTTGCGACTCGCGCCCCGAGTTCGCCGACCCGGCCTCGTTCCCCGGCGCCGAAGTGGTCGTCGACTGGCCGCACCGCTACCTCAACACCCTCGCCGCCGCCGGCGAGATCGACAACAGCACCGCGATCGTCGTGTTGGCCAATGAGCCGCGTTTCGAGATTCCGCTGCTCACCGTCGCCTTACGACTACCCGAGCTCGGATACCTGGCTGCCCTCGGCACGCCCGCCGACCAGGCTCGTCGCCTCGACGACCTTCGCGCGGGCGGTTTCGACGAGCCGACCCTGGCCCGTGTGCACGTGCCCGCGGGCCTGGAATCGGGCCCGCGCACCCCCGCCGAAACGGCCGTATTCATCACCGCCGATTTCCTTGCCTCCCGCGCGGGCCTGCGCCTGGCCGCCCACCGCGATTACGGCTCCGCGGCCGCTGTCGGCATGGCTATCTGACATTGCGGCTGAATACGTCGGCCTTTCCGCCACCGATAAGTGAACCGGTAACGATTCTGTCCTGTGAGAGGACATAGAGTGTCGGAGGATCTGACAGCCCCGCGACGCTCGAGCGCATATGCTCTCGGCGACCAGGGGAAGCACTGCGATGACGTGCCCGACAGGGCGCGTGGACTGGAACCGACTGTTCGATGAAGCTCTCTGCACTACGTACCGTGGCCGCGCTGCGCACCACCGCCGTGGCTCTGACCGCCGCATTGTCGGTGGCAGCCGTCGTCGCCGGTGGCGCCGCATCCGCCGCACCCGAGAAGCCCTCTGCCGTGTCGTCCATCGTCAAGGACGGCCGCGTGTGGCACATGAAGGTCTACTCGGCCGCGATGAAGAAGGACATCACGATCGAGGTGCAGCGCCCCGTCAACGAGGCCGAGCCTGCCCCCAACTTCTTCATGCTCAACGGCCTCGACGGCGGTGAAGGCACCGCGAGCTGGGCCGCACAGACCCAGGCGCTGAGCTTCCTCGCCGACAAGCAGGTCAATGTGATCCAGCCGATCGGTGGCCGCGGCAGCTACTACACCGACTGGAAGCAGGAAGATCCCAAGCTGGGTCTGAACAAGTGGACCACCTTCTTCACCCAGGAGCTCCCGCCGCTGCTCGACAGCGCCCTGAACTCCACCGGCCGCAACGCGCTGGCCGGGCTGTCCACCTCCGGCACCTCGGTGCTGCAGCTCGCCGAGGCCGAGCCCGGACTGTTCAAGTCCGTCGCCGCCTACAGTGGCTGCGCGCAGATCGCCGACCCGATGGGCAAGCAGGCCGTCAAGTTCTCGACCGAGACCTGGGCGGGCGGCAAGACCGTCAACATGTACGGCCCGGACAACGATCCGGCCTGGGTCGAGAACGACCCGGTGATCAACGCCGAGAAGCTGCGCGGCACCAACCTCTACATCTCCAGCGGTAGCGGCATGCCGACCAACGCCGACGTCGCCTACTACCTCAACGGCGCGCCCGGCCCGATGGGCGTGGTCAACCTCGGTCTCGGTATCGGCATCGAAGCCGCGACCAACGCTTGCAGCCAGAACCTGAAGGCCAAGCTGGACTCGCTGGGTATCCCGGCGACCTACCAGTTCACCCCGATGGGCACCCACTACTGGCCGTACTGGGAGCAGGCGCTGCACGACTCGTGGCCGCTGCTCGCAGAGGGCATGGGCATCTGATTTCCCACTGAAAGCGGGAGGCATCCGAATTCGGATGCCTCCCGCTTTTTTGCGTTGCCCGGGCTATGTGGTCGGCGCGACCGTGGTGCGCACGGTGAGCCCGGAGCGGATGAAGTAGGCGATCTCGTCGCAGATCTCGTCGACCGAGATCGCGTCACCGGGCACGGTGGCGTGCACCATCTCTTGGGCGAGCGAATTCACCGCGCCGATCACCGCGAGGCCGAACAGGTGCAGGCTGCGCGATTCCGCTTCGCCGCGTTCGGCGGCACGCTGCGCTTCGCGGGTGAGCAGAGCCGAGATCGACCGTCGCTGTGCGCGCCGCCACTCCTCTACCACCGGGCTGACACCGACGACCTCGACGTAGAACACCCGCGCGGCGCGGCGATCCCGGCAGGTCACCGCGAGGAACGCGCGAAAACTCTCCACCACGCGCACTACCAGGGGCTGTTCGTTGGTGCTTTCCAATGCCTCGTCGAGGCGGCGCAGCGCGGCCGCGTTCAATCGGTCGACCAGCGCGATCAACAGTGCCTCACGGCTACCGATGTCCTCGTAGAAACTGCGGGTCGACACATTCGCTGTCGAACACAGCCGCTCGATCGAGGTCGACGAATATCCCTGAGTGCCGAATAGTTCCAGCGCCGCGTCGGTCAACCTGTTGCGGCGTAGCGCTACTCGCTGCTGGCGCGACAATCCACCGTAACTACGACCACTATCGGTTTCATCCGCACGCCGAACCACGGATGCATGCTAGCGCGGGATCGCCGGCCGGCCCGGCGATTCGCCATTGTCGCGGTGAATTGCGCCGGCACACCAGAATTGCCGAAGTGGGCGACGATCAATTCTGTTCGGTAGTAGGTTCACCGTCGTCGAGCGGTTGGGCCAACGGCCAGCCACCGGCCGCCAGATGTGAAGCCACGCGCGAGACGTCGTCGGAGGCGGGCTGCTGCTTCGCGAAATCGGCGATGGCAGCCGCGATATCGGCCTCGCTGATCTTCTCGCCCTGGCGGCTGGCCTCCACCAGCCGCTCGCCGATCACCACCACTTCGTAATCGGTGAGGTGACGGTGCAGCACCGCGAACAACGCGACGTAGTCCGACTGCGGAACTCCCTGCGGGTATCCGGCGCGCAACCAGCCGAGCACCCGCGAGAGCAGATTGCCGCGGACCGCAGGGCTCGCGGGGGTGGGGTTCGGATCGGTCATGGCGTCCTCACTCACGATTGGCCGAACAGGTGAATGCCGAACTGGTGGGCGATGAATGCCTTGGCGGTGAACAGGATTCCGGTGATCACCACTACGACGATGAGGATCAGGCCGGTCAGCGCGCCCGCCAGCGCGACATAGTTGCGGTGCACGTGACCCTCGGCGTCGACGGTCTCGGCATTGGCCCACCACCGTACGGCGAAAGCGAAGACCGTGGGCACGCCCGCGCCGAAGATCAGCGCGGCGACCACTACTTCCCACAGTGAACTCAGATTGGTGATCACGGTGTGCACGATCGCTCCCCTCTACCCGGTGTGGTTCTGGTCGATCGGCGGCTGTGCCGAGGTGGGTGGCCCTGCGCCGTCGGGCCATTCGTTCACATTGTGGGTGCCCACCGGGTCCCGGCGCGAGCGAAGGTAGATACCGAGCGCCCCGGCGATCAGAATGCCGAACACCACGAGCACACCGGGCAGTCCGCCTATGAGATGTGCCAGCGCCCAGCAGATCGCGCCGACGATGCCCGCCATCGGCAGCGTGAGCAACCAGGCCACGGCCATCCGGCCCATCACCCGCCAGCGCACCTCCGCTCCCTTGCCGATACCCGTGCCCAGGATCGCACCGGTCGCGGTCTGCGTGGTCGACAGCGGCAGCCCGAAGTGCGCGGAGGTGAGAATGATCGCGGCCGACGTCGATTCGGCGGCCAGCCCCTGCGGCGATTCGATCTCGACCAGTCCCTTGCCGAGAGTCCGGATGATGCGCCAGCCGCCGAGATAGGTACCGAGGGCGATGGCGACCGCGCAGGAGGCCATCACCCACAGCGGCATGTGGTCGTCTTTGCCCAGCGAGCCGTAGGCGACCAGCGCCAGGAAGATGACGCCCATGGTCTTCTGCGCGTCGTTGGTGCCGTGCGCCAGCGATACCAGCGAGGCCGAGCCGATCTGACCCCAGCGAAAACCCTCGTCGGTCTTGGCCCGGTCGACGCCGCGGGTGATCCGGTACACCAGGAACGTGCCGATGGCCGCCACCACCGCCGCGATCGCGGGCGCGAGCAGCGCGGGCAGCACGATCTTGACCAGCACGCCGTCCGAGCCGGATGCCCAGATCACGCCGTTCCAGCCGAGCGCGGCGATCGTCGAGCCGATCAAGCCGCCGAACAGCGCGTGCGAGGAACTCGACGGCAAGCCGAGCAACCAGGTGAACAGATTCCACAGGATGCCGCCGACCAGGCCGGCGAAGACGATGACAAGGAGGTCCTGCCCGCTCACTTCGTTCAACTGCACGATGCCCTTGGCCACCGTCGCCGCCACCGACACCGACAGAAACGCACCGATCAGATTCAGCACACCCGAGAGCGCGACCGCCGTCTTCGGCTTCAGCGCACCGGTGGCGATCGAGGTCGCCATGGCGTTGGCCGTGTCGTGGAATCCGTTCGTGAAGTCGAATGCGAGAGCTGTGACGATGACGATCAACAGGACCATTAGTTCGGCGCTCACCCGAATAGTGTGTCGCATGCCACGGCCGGATTGCCAAACTGTTGCGGGTAAGTTGCGCCGAACACGGCCTGACCTCAGCCCAGCGCGCGCACCGCGTCGATCGTGTCGGCTTGTGCGGGTTCTTTGTCCGGCCGATAGCGGACAACTCTGGCGAACCGCAGCGCCACCCCACCGGGATATCGGGTACTGGTCTGGATGCCGTCGAGCGCGATCTCGACGACGAGTTCGGGGCGCAGATACACCGTCTGACCGTCACGGTGGGTTTCGTGACGGGGGAATTCGGCGGTCTGCCAGCGGAGCAGTTCGTCGGTGAGGCCCTTGAAGGTCTTGCCCACCATCACCGGCTCGCCGGTCTCCGAATCCAGCGCCGCCAGATGCAGATTCGACAGGAAACCGGTGCGGCGGCCGTAGCCCCATTCGGCGCCGATCACCAGCAGGTCGAGGGTGTGCGCGGGTTTGATCTTCTGCCAGGCCTTACCGCGACGACCGGCGGCGTACGGGGCATCGAGCGCCTTGACCATCACGCCCTCGTTGCCGACGGCCAATGCGTCGTCGTAGCAGTCGGCGGCGGCCTCGGGGGTGGGCGCGATGAGCGCGGGGATGCTGTGCGCGCCCGCGACCTGTTCGAGCGCGGCGCGGCGCACGCGCAGTGGCCGGTCGATCAGGTCGGCGCCGTCCAGGTGCAGACAGTCGAAGAAGTACGGGTGCAATTGTCGTGGATCGCCGATGGTGGCGAATCTGCTCATCGTCTCCTGGAACGGGCGCGGGCGGCCCGCGTCGGTGAGGGCGAGGGTTTCGCCGTCCAGGACAACGGTGTCGCACTCGAGGGTTCTGACGAGATCGACGAGTTCGGGGACGCCTGCGGTGATGTCGCGCAGGGTTCTGGTGAAGACCCAGACCCGGTCGCCGTCGCGGTGGACTTGGATGCGGGCGCCGTCGAGTTTGTGTTCGACACTGATGTCGGTGCCGAGCTCGGCCAGCGCCTCGTCCAGCGAACCGCCGGGTGCGGCGAGCATCGGCGCTACCGGGCGTCCTACCTCGAGGCGGAACGCGGACAGTGCTTGTTCGCCCCCGGCGAGCGCGGCGATCGCGGTGACGGGGAGCCTGCCCGACAGCATGTGCGCGCGGCGCACGACATCGACCGGGATACCGGTGGATTGTGCGAGCGACTCGATGACGATCGCGGTGAGCGCGCCCTGCCGCAGTTCACCGGTGAGCAGGCGGACCAGGAAGGACTGTTCCTCCTCGGTCGCGGCGGTGAACAGGCCGCTCAGCAACGCACGGCGCCGATCGGCCGAGCCCTTGCCGTTCAGCTCGGCGAGCTGGGAGAAGATCTCGTCCACCGCGACGACGGTGAGGCTCGCCTTGCTGCTCGGCGACGTTCGCAGCGCGGCGAGTGTGCGCCAACCTGCCCCGATCCGGCCCTGCACCAGCTCACCGGACAACCACGCCACGACCGTGCCGATTTCGGCAGGCCCCGCGGCGCCGAAGAGCTCGGCCAGCGCGGCGATCTTCGCCTTGCGCGACCTGGTCGCTCGCACAGCCGCCGAGGCCGTGACGACATCGCTGAACAGCACAGGACGACAGTATCGCGAGGGTGTGACACAGAGCTCGAGGCGTTTGTTAACAATCCATTGGCAAGCCTGCGAAAACGCCCCTAAACTGGACATATGGCCAAAACCTATGTGGGAGCGCGGCTGCGTCAGCTGCGCACCGAGCGTGGGCTGAGCCAGGTGGCGCTCGCGCAGAAGCTGGAGATCTCGGCCAGCTATCTCAATCAGATCGAACACGACGTGCGACCGCTCACCGTGCCGGTGCTGACCCGGATCAACGAGGTCTTCGGGGTCGATCCCACCTTCTTCTCCGCCCAGGACGACACCCGCCTCATCGCCGAACTGTCCGAAGTCGTGATGGACGCCGAACTCGGCATCGAGGCCGACACCCAGCAGATCGCCGACATGGTCTCGGCACATCCGTCGATGGCGCGCGCCCTGGTGGCCATGCACAACCGCTACCGCAACACCAGCGCGCAGCTGGCTGCCGCCACCGAAGACCGGTTCGCCGACGGTTCCGGCAGTGCCGCGATCAGCAAGCCGCACGAGGAAGTGCGCGACTACTTCTATCAGCGCCAGAACTACATCCACGAAATGGATACCGCCGCAGAGGATCTCACCGCGCGCATCCGGTTCCACGGCGGCGATGTGAGCACCGAGATCGCCCGCCTGCTGCGCGCGCACGACGTACGGATCAGCGAGCGCATCGACCTCGGCGAGGGCGTGCTGCACCACTTCGACCCCGAAACCAAACAGCTCGAGATCTCGCCACACCTGTCCGGGGGGCAGCGCACCTTCAAGCTCGCCGCCGAACTCGCCTACCTCGAGTGCGGTCCCCTGCTCGAAAAGCTGGTCGAGGAAGGCAATTTCGCCTCCGATTCCGCGCACAAACTCGCGATGCTCGGACTGGCGAACTATTTCGCTGCCGCGATGGTTCTGCCCTACACGCATTTTCACGAAGTGGCCGAGAATTTCCGCTACGACATCGAGCGTCTGTCGGCCTTCTTCTCGCAGAGTTTCGAGACCATCTGCCATCGCCTGTCCACGCTGCAACGACCCACCCTGCGCGGGGTCCCCTTCTCCTTCGTCCGCGTCGACCGCGCGGGCAACATGTCCAAACGCCAGTCCGCGACCGGTTTCCACTTCTCGGCCAGCGGCGGCACCTGCCCGCTGTGGAACGTCTACGAGACCTTCGCCTACCCCGGCAAGATCATGACCCAGATCGCCCAGATGCCCGACGGCCGCAAATACCTCTGGATCGCGCGCACCGTCGAACGTCGCGCCACCCGCTACGGCCAGCCCGGCAAGACCTTCGCCATCGGCCTGGGCTGCGAACTACGCCACGCGGGCCGCGTCGTCTACGCCGACGGCATCGACCTCGGTGAAGCCAACGCGACCCCCATCGGCGCCGGCTGCCGGGTCTGCGTGCGCTCCAACTGCCCCCAGCGCGCCTTTCCGCCCCTCGGCAAGGCCCTCGACATCAGCGAGCACCGCAGCTCGGTCTCCCCGTACCTCATCAAGTAGCACCGTTTCGCTGGCTGTTCAGCCGTCATGAGCCGAACAGTTCACATGGATGAAACAGACGAAACGGGCACGTCATCGGGAGACATTCCGGTGCAACATGTTCCATCTACTGTTCCGCTCACGAATACCGCCGTCGCGTAGAACCCGGCGCGCATCCAGTCGTGGGCGAACGCGCGGTGGTGTTCGTTGTGGCGCGTATTGCGCTGCCGTTGCACCTGATGAGGAGAACCGCCCATGTCTGAATCCCGTTTGGTCAAGGTACTTGTCGTGCCCGCCGCGGTGGCCGTCGCCGGCCTGCTGCTCACCGGCTGCGGTGCGCGTGACGACGCGTCGACCGGCTCGACCGCCGCCTCGTGCGTCGACACCGGCAAGGACACGATCAAGGTGGGCTCGCTGCACTCACTGTCGGGCACCATGGCTATTTCCGAAGTGACCGTCGCCAATTCGACCAAGCTGGCGATCGACCAGATCAACGCCGCGGGCGGTGTGCTCGGCAAGAAGATCGAAATGGTCCTCGAAGACGGCGCCTCCGATCCCAAGACCTTCGCCGAGAAGGCGGAGAAACTGATCAGCTCCGACTGCGTCGCTTCGGTCTTCGGCGGTTGGACCTCGTCGAGCCGCAAGGCGATGAAACCCAAGTTCGAGAGCCTGAACTCGCTGCTCTACTACCCCGTACAGTACGAGGGCCTGGAAGATTCGAAGAACATCTTCTACACCGGCGCGACCACCAACCAGCAGATCGTCCCCGCCCTGGACTATCTCAAGCAGAAGGGCATCACGTCCCTCTATCTCGTCGGGTCGAACTACGTCTTCCCGCAGACCGCCAATCGCGAGATCAAGGCCTACGCCGCCGCGAACGGCATCGAGATCAAGGGCGAGGACTACGCCGAACTGGGCTCCACCGACTTCTCCACCATTGTCAACAAGGTGCGTGCCGCCAAGGCGGGCGCGGTGTTCAACACCCTCAACGGCGACTCCAATGTGGCCTTCTTCCGCGAGTACACCAACGTGGGGCTGAAAGCCGCTGAGATGCCGGTGGTTTCGGTGTCGATCGCCGAGGAAGAGGTCGCGGGCATCGGCGCGCAGAACATCGCGGGGCAGCTGACGGCCTGGAACTACTACCAGACCATCGACACCCCCGCGAACAAGAAGTTCGTCGCCGACTACAAGGCCGCCTTCGGCGCCGACAAGCCCACATCGGACCCGATGGAAGCCGCGTACGCCTCGGTCTACCTGTGGAAGAACACGGTGGAGAAGGCGAAGTCGTTCGCGGTGGCCGACATCCAGGCCGCGGCCGACGGCGTGAGCTTCGATGCCCCCGAAGGCACCGTCACCATCGACGGCTCCAACCACCACATCACCAAGACCGCCCGCATCGGTGAGATCCGCCCCGACGGCCTGATCTACACGGTCTGGGATTCCGGCAAGGCCATCACCCCTGACCCGTACCTGAAGTCCTACGAATGGGCCGAGGGCCTCAAGTAAACAGCCCCGCAGGGGTGGGACGCGGCCGGCAGGTAGGCGCGTCCCACCCCGACCCGTTTCCAAGGAGTCCACTGCAATGGACGTGCTGATCAGTCAGCTCTTCACCGGGCTGAGTCTGGGTTCCATTCTTCTGCTCGCCGCGCTCGGCCTGTCGCTGACCTTCGGTCAGATGGGCGTCATCAACATGGCGCACGGCGAATTCATCATGGCCGGGTGCTACACCACCTATGTTGTGCAGCAAGTCTTCTCGTCCGCCGGGGTCTCACTCGTCGTATCCCTGCTGATGGGTTTCCTCATCGGCGGCCTGCTCGGTGCGGCCCTGGAAATGGGACTGATCCGCTACATGTACGACCGGCCCCTCGACACACTGCTGGTCACCTTCGGTGTCGGGCTCGTACTCCAGCAGGCCGCGCGTGACATCTTCGGCGCGCCCGCCAAGAACGTGCTGGTACCCGAATGGCTCAGTGGCGGAATCACTATCGCGGGCGCGGTCGTGCCGAAGACCCGCATCTTCATCCTGGTGCTGGCGATCGTCGCGGTGACCACCTTGGCCGCCGTCCTCAAGACCACGCCGATGGGCAGGCGGATGCGCGCCGTCGTCCAGAACCGTGGGCTCGCCGAAACCAGCGGTATATCCAGCAGATTCACCGATGTCAGCACGTTCTTCATCGGCTCCGGTCTGGCCGGTGTCGCCGGTGTGGCGCTCACCCTGATCGGCTCGACCAGCCCCACCATCGGCCAGAGCTATCTCATCGATGCGTTCCTGGTGGTGGTGATCGGCGGCCTCGGCCAGGTCAAGGGCACCGTGATCGCGGCGTTCGCGCTCGGACTGCTCAATTCGTTCATCGAATACTCCACCACCGCCTCGATCGCGAAAGTGATCGTGTTCGTGCTGATCGTCATCTTCCTGCAGGTCCGCCCACAGGGCCTGTTCACCGTGCGGACGAGGAGCTTGGCATGACGGCACTCACCGAGCGCCTGCGCGCTCACCCCCGGCTCACACCTCTGGCCGGTTTCGCGGTCGCCGCGATCCTGCTCTTCGCCGTCGCGCCCGCGGTGCTGAGCGATTTCCGCCTCAACCTGCTGGCCAAGTTCCTCTGCTTCGCCATCGTGGCAGCCGGTATCGGATTGGCCTGGGGCCGTGGCGGAATGCTCACCCTCGGACAAGGTGTGTTCTTCGGCCTCGGCGCCTACATCATGGCCATGCACATGCAACTGGCCGACGCCGCCCGCCTCGGCAACGAGGTGCCCGAGTTCATGGAGATCTCCGGCATCAGCGAGCTCCCCGGCTTCTGGCAGCCGTTCAGTTCCGCGCCGGTCGCGATCCTGGCCGTGCTGGTAGTGCCCGCGCTGGTCGCCGCCGTGCTGGGTTACGGGGTGTTCAAGCGCCGGGTGCGCGGCGCCTACTTCGCCATTCTCAGCCAAGCGCTGGCCGCGGCGCTGGCGATCCTGCTCACCGGCCAGCAGGCCATCGGCGGGTTCACCGGACTGTCGGACTTCCGGGCCTTCTTCGGCTTCAAGCTGTCGGACCCGGCCAACCGGCAGATGCTGTTCTTCATCGCGTCGGGCACATTGCTGGTGGTGGTGGCGCTGATTCGCCAGCTCAACCGCAGCCGCTACGGCGAGTTGCTCGTCGCGGTGCGCGACGGTGAGGAGCGCGTGCGCTTCCTCGGCTACGACCCGGCCGATATCAAGATCGTCGCCTACGTCGTGGCGGCCTTTCTGGCCGGGATCGCGGGTGCGCTGTTCACCCCGATCGTCGGCATCATCTCCCCCGCCGACATCGGCGTCATCCCGTCGATCGCCTTCCTCATCGGTGTCGCCATCGGTGGCCGCACCACCCTGCTCGGGCCGATTCTGGGCGCGATCGGGGTGGCCTGGGCCCAGACCTCACTGTCGGAGTCGTTCCCGTCGGGCTGGACCTATATGCAGGGCGTGCTGTTCATCGTGGTGGTCGGGTTCATCCCCGCCGGGCTGGCCGGACTCTGGCCGATGCTCAGAGACCGGCTCGACAGCCGCAGGCAGCCGCCACCCGCACCGGCGGAACCGGCCGTCGGCACCGAAGAGAAGGCGCGAGCGCGATGACACACGAACCCAAAGCGGGCGGCAACGCCGGCATGGACAGCGACTATCTCGAAATCCGCGGCCTCTCGGTCAGTTTCGATGGATTCAAGGCTGTCTCCGAGGTGGACCTCACGGTATTGCAGGGTGACCTGCGGTTCCTGATCGGCCCGAACGGCGCGGGGAAGACCACCCTGATCGACGCCATCACCGGCCTGGTGCCGGCCACCGGTTCGGCCCAGAAGTCGGGCACCGAGCTGCTCGGCAAGAAAGTGCATCAGATCGCGCGCCTCGGCGTCGGGCGGACCTTCCAGACCGCCAGCGTGTTCGAGCAGCTCACCGTCTTGCAGAACCTGGATATCGCTGCGGGAGCGGGCCGTTCGGCACTGACATTGCTGCGCCGTCGCACCTCGATCCTGCCGCGTATCGAAGAAGCTCTGGAGACAACGGGTCTCACCGCGCTGCGCGACCGCCCCGCCGGGGTACTGGCACACGGTCAGAAACAGTGGCTCGAGATCGGCATGCTGCTCGTGCAGAACGCGTCGGTGCTGTTGCTCGACGAGCCCGTCGCGGGCATGAGCGGCGAGGAACGCGAGGAAACCGGAAAACTGTTGCGCCGCATCGGCGGTGACCGGGTGGTGATCGTCGTCGAACACGACATGGACTTCATGCGCTCGTTCGCCACCTCGGTCACCGTGCTCGCGGGCGGCACGGTGCTCAGCGAAGGCAGCGTCGAACAGGTGCAGGCCGATCCGAAGGTGCAGGAGGTCTATCTGGGCACCGCGAATTCGGCGACGACAGAGCTCGCGACACGGAAGGAGCCGGCCGATGCTTGAACTACACGAGATCCGTTCCGGGTACGGGCGCACAGAGGTCGTTCACGGAGTCAGCCTCACCGTGCCCGATGACAGCGTGGTCGCCGTCATGGGCCACAACGGCGCGGGCAAGACCACCTTGCTGCGCACCGCCGTCGGCCTGCTGCCCACCAAGTCGGGAACCATCACCTTCGACGGCGAGAAGATCACCCAACTGTCTGCCTCGCAGCGGGTCAAACGCGGAATCGGCTACGTGCCGCAGGGCCAGCAGAGCTTCCCGCAGCTGACCACCGCGGAGAACCTGCAGGTCGTCGCGGACGGGCGCAAACGTGGCAAGGCGCTGATCGACGAATCCCTCGACCTGTTCCCCGCCCTGCGCGCGCTGCTGACCCGCAAAGCGGGTCTGCTCTCGGGCGGGCAACGTCAGCAGCTGGCCATCGCGCGGGCACTGATCACCGAGCCGAAGCTGCTCATCCTCGACGAGCCGACCGAGGGCATCCAGCCCTCGGTGGTCGCCGAAATCGAGCGCACCATCATCGAATTGACCCAGCGCGGTGGTTTGAGCGTGCTGCTGGTGGAGCAGCACATCGGGTTCGCGCTGCAGGCGGCACAGCAGTACTACGTGGTGCACTCGGGGCATCTCGGCTCGACCGGAGCAGGCGGGGCAGGCGCGGAAACCGCGGTCCGCGCGGCGATGGCGATCTGAGCCGGCCTGGTCGGTCAGCAGTCCCGCTGGAAAGGCCAGCACTCGGTCTTGCGCGGAGTCACCGATGTGGGCGCACGCGTCGTCGAGGTCTGCGAGGTGTCCGACATCGGGCGCGGATTCGGCGAGTCCTGCCACAGCGCCACGCCGACCACGACGAAGACGACGAGCAGGCCGAGCAGGGCCGCGGCGAACAGCGCGATGCCCGCGAGTTTTCCGCGGCGGGACGGATCAGGCGGCGGGGCGGGCTCGCTGAACTTGCGCACCTGGGGCGCCACCGGCGTCGGTGCGGGCCGATTGCTCGCGAAACCCTCCTCGGCCAGCTCGGCGCGTGATGGCACCTCGGCCACTGCGAGCATCGTGCAGGTGTTGAGCACGCGATCGATCGTCCATTCGCGTGGTCCCGCCGAGAACCCTTCGATGTACACCCGCAGCTCATGTGCGTCGACGGTGTTGGCCACCAGAACATCGAGGCCCGGCCGCAGCGTGGTGCGCGCGGGCCGGACGACCACGCCCCGATACGGCACGAGCACCACCGCACCGCAGACATGTCTGCTGTCCTGCAACGCCTGCTCCAGGGCGACGCGCACCGCGTGCACCCCGTGTTCGACCCGGTCGGTGAGGCCGCTCGACGGTTCGGCATCCAGGTCCAGCGGGCTGTCGCTGATCATCCACGCACCGTCGGCGGTGGCGGTGAGCAGCCCGCTCTGCCGTCGCCGGAAGCCTTTGACCTCGATGACGGCGATCCCGCGCGGCGTCACGATCACCGCGCCGAGCCGCCGGTCGCCCACCCGGCAGTCGATCAGCGCGAGCCCCGTACTCGGATAGGCGCGCAGGCAATCCACGAGCTCGCGCTCGGCGCCGGTGAGCTCGGCACCCGGTCTGATCCGAACCAGCATGTGCGATGTTCCCCTACCAGTGCTGCGACTTCACCCCGCCGCTGCGCGCTGCGGTGCCCACCGATCATGACGCGCAATTGTTCCGAAAACCACTGGAAACCAAAGAAAATCGGCAGAAACGCGCGATGGGCCCTCGCGGCGGCCCACCGCGGCTGTACCGGCGAGTACGCTGCGATCCTGGCCGACGATGTTCGAACAGACAGGTGGACCAGAGATGGATTCAGCGCCACTACCACGCGTTTCGCCGGGACGGTTCGGTGAACTCGGACCGATCAACTGGGTTGTCTGGCAGGTACTTTCCCGCGCTTCGGGCACCGAGGACGCGCATCTGTTCAGCACCCTCGGTCGCACCGGCGGCCTCTTTCGCGGCTGGCTGCATTTCTCCGGCAAGCTCATGCCGGGGGGAAGGTTGCCGCGTGCCGAGGCCGAATTGGTGATCCTGCGCGTCGCACAGCTGCGCGCATGTGACTACGAGGCCGACCATCATCGCCGGCTGGGGCGCAAGGCCGGGCTGTCGGCCGTCGAGATCGAGCGGGTCGCCGCGGGGCCGGCGGCCGAGGGGTGGACACCGCGTCAGCGAGCGCTGCTGAATGCCGTCGATCAGCTGGTGACCAGCCGCGACATGGACGACGCTGCGTGGGCCGGGCTGGCCGAGCACTACGACGAGCGGGTGCTGATCGAGATCGTCCTGCTGGTCAATCAGTACGAGGGTCTGGCGTCGACCATCACGACCTTGCGAATCGAGCGCGACACATTCTGACGTGTGACCTAGGTCATATGGCGGCGCGGGGCGTGATCTCCCACAGTAAAGGCGTACAACGTACGGAGTTCATCGACACCGAGGAGCACCCTTTGCAGATCACCGCCTCCGCCGTCTCGCTCAATGTCGCCGACCCGCGGGCCTCGGCCGAGTTCCTGATCGACCATCTCGGCTTCACCGAGAAGATGGCGGCCGACGGCTTCGTCAACGTCACCAGGGCCGACGCGGGCATGGACGTCATCTACCTGCGCACCGGTCTCGGCTCGTTCAAGCCCGCCCGGATCGCGGGCAACGCGGGCGACGGGCTGCTCGTCGTCTTCGTGGTCGACGACATCGACAGCGAGTACGACCGATTGCGTACCGAGGGCGTCCCGATCGAGACGCCCATCGAAACCGAGGAATGGGGCGAGCGCTACTTCCAGATGACCGACCCCAACGGGATTGTCATCCAGCTCGTCCAGTGGGTGTGATCAGCGGCGCGCGATCCGCAGCGCGGCCACGATCATCGGGATCTGCAACGGCAGCCGCGCCAGCACCCCGGCCTTGAAGACCTTGGACGCCTTGGGATTACCGACCACGTCCACGGTCATCTGGACATTGGCCGGGAAGACGCCGACGAACAGCGCCGCCGCCAGCCAGCCGCCGAACCGTCGGGTCCGCGGTACCGCCAGCGCGGCGGCGACACCGAGCTCGGCAACCCCGGACGCGTAGGTGTACGTCCGGGGATTGCCGGGCAGCTGCGGCGGCACGATCTTGTCGAACGGCTTCGGCGCGACGAAGTGCAGGGTGCCCATGACGAACAGCAGTCCACTCAACCAGGAGTGCGCACGTCGACGGGGAAGTTGATCAGCCACGACCCGACCGTACCGCCACCCCGCGATTACGGCGCGGTCGTGCCGTCGCGAGCACAACTTCCCCGGCACCGCGGCGGATGCTCACCACCGGCCCGCGACTAAGCCCCGGCGAGGCCGGTCTGCGCGAAGACCGTGGCGGCAGGTGTCGCGGGGCGGCCGAGCAGCTTGCTGAGATCGCCGGTGGTCACCTCGAGCCAGCCGTCGCCGATGCGGGCGTCGGCGTCGGCCAGAACCGCGGCGGTCTGCTCATCGAGGCCCGCCCCGCGCAGGGCTGCCGCATAGTCGTCCTGGGAAAGGTTTTGGTAGCGCACCGTGGAGCCCGTCGCCTCGCCGACAGCGGCGGCCAGATCCGCGCCGGTCAACGCGTCGTCCCCGCCCAGTTCGTAGACGCGACCCTCGTGTCCACTGCTGGTCAGCACGCGGGCGGCGGCCTCGGCGTAGTCGGCCTGTGCGGCGCCTGAGACCCGGCCGTCCGCCATCGCGCCGTGGAGCACGCCCTGTTGCGCCGCGCCGGCGGCGGCGCCCCCGTAGTTCTCCCAGTACCAGCTGTTGCGGAGCAGGACCGTGGGCACGGAGGCGGTCGCCAGCACCTCTTCGGTGCCGCGATGCTCGGCGGCCAGCACCATCGGATTGCCCTCGGCGCGCGGGATGCTGGTATAGGCGAGCAGCTCGACACCGGCCCGCTCGGCGGCCCGAATTACGTTGGTGTGCTGGGCAACTCGCTGACCGAACTCATTGCCCGAGATCAGCAGTACACGGTCGACGCCGACCAGTGCGGCATCGAGAGCCGCCGGATCATCGTAGGAAGCCCGGCGGACGTCGGCGCCGCGCGCTGCCAGATCGGCGACCTTTTCCGGATCGCGCACGATCGCGACCGGCCGCTGCCCTGCGTCGAGCAGAGCCTGCACCACCAATCGGCCGAGCTTTCCGCTTGCTGCTGTCACTGCCACGGTCATTGCTGCCTCCTGAAGTACATGCACTAACTATTAGTAAGCACTATGCCTCCGTTGGGCACTTGCGTCAAGTCGGTACGATGAACTCATGTCCGCGACGCCCCCCGCCGATCACGACCCCACGCTGGAAGCCGACGTCTTCGCGCGCAATTGCGCTTCCCGCCCCGTCCTGCAGAACATCGCCGGGCGGTGGGGCGTACTGGCCCTGGTGGCGCTGCTCGACGGCCCCGTCCGCTTCAGCGCGCTGCGCCGGCGGGTCGACGGCGTGAGCGAGCGCATGCTCTCGCAAACGCTGCAGGCACTCGAACGCGACGGCATGGTTCATCGCGAGGTGCTCGAAGCGATCCCGCCCCGCGTCGAATACACCCTCACAAAACTGGGCGAGGAGGTGGCGAGCCAGCTGCGATCACTGGTGGTGGTCCTGGAATCCAATATGGACACCGTCCGTGCCGCGCAGGAGAACTACCACCGCGCCGAAGGCGTCCGGAATCAGCTCAACGCGCCAGAAGCTCCGAGACAGTGACGAATCGGTAGCCTTGCGTCCGCAACCCGTTGACGATCTCGGGCACCGCGGCCAAGGAATCGCCGCCGTACATGACGTGGAGCAGGATGATCGAGCCCGGTCGGGTCTGCGCGAGGGCGTCGCCGACGACGGCTTCGCGTGATGCGCCGCCCGCGGAATCCGACTCGACATCCCAGGTCACCGTCGTGCGATCGTGGTCGGCCAGATAGCGCGGCAGTGCCCACAGCTTCTTGCCGTAGGGGGGTCGAAAGGTGATGGGCCCCTGATATCCGGTGCGACGGATCTCGGTGTCGGTTCGTTCGACCTCATCGCGCACGGCGTCACCGGAAACCAGCACCATGCGACGGTGGGTGTAGGTGTGGTTGCCGATCTCGTGGCCGGCGGCGGCGATCGCCGCACCGTATTCGGGATGCGCGGCCAGATCCTCGCCGACCAGGTAGAAGGTCGCGGGCACCTGCAACTGCGCCAGCGTCCGCAATACTTCCGGAGTTCGCGCGGTGGGGCCGTCGTCGAAGGTCAGCGCGACCAGCTTCTCGTCGGTCGCGACCCGATCGACGAGCCTGCCCGCCACCTGATAAGTCCGCGAATTCATCGCTACGTACAAACCGGCGGCCACCGCGAGCACCACCACGATGCCGACAGCCACGCCGACCAGCCACCTACGCAGTTCTGCCTCCCGAGTCTTCGGGCCAGACTACAGCGAAGGGCCGGTCGGCGATGGCGGCCGCCGGTGGTCGCCTACACGATCACCTGGGTGATATCGCCCGGATTCAGATAGTCGAAGAAACGGTGGGCGCCGTCTTCGGTCATTCGCACACAGCCGTGCGACTTCGAATCGACCGGACCCACGTGAAAGGCCATGTCGCCGTTGAAGAAGGTGGCCCAGCGCATCGGCGCATTGTGCATGGTGCTCCAGTGGAATTCCCGCTTGAAGGAAATCCTGGTCACCGCGGGTGGCGTTTCGTACCCGTTCATGCCGTGCGAGATCGGCGTCGGCCCGAAGATCACCCGGCCGTTGTCGACCAGCCACGCCTCGTTCGTCGACAGCCGCATGCACGCCCTGGCTTCGACGACAGGACACGGTGATGCGGTGGGAACGATGGCGGGGACACCGGGAACATCCGGCCCACCTGGGAAAAGAGGTTCAGCCACAGCCGGTGTCACCGTGCCGAGGCCGGCCACGGCGACCGCGGCAACCGCGGCGAATCGTGCTGTCCAACCGAAAATGCTCATCGAGTTTCGTACCCTCTCTGTCCGCCTCTCCGCGCCAAGTGCCGGTCGTAGGTACGACGACGGCGCGGTGCCGGGCTGGCGGTCACGATGGAGTCAGCTTGTGGGCGTGCCCGGCGAGTTACCCATGTACTCGCGAGATCAGGTGTTGCGACTAGCAAGCGAACGAAAGAGCTGAAAGAGCTACAGAGATCATCGTTTATGGGTGCGGTTTCACCAAATCAACGCCCGGAAAAATACCGAATAGAAACCAAAAGGCCGGGCACGCCATCGCGTGCCCGGCCTTTTACGGTGCTGTCAGAAGTTGATCATGTGCCCCGCGAGGCCGTGGATCGCTTCCTGGACAGCCTCGCTCAGCGTCGGGTGCGTGTGCACGTTGCGGGCCATCTCGTTGACGGTGAGGTCCCACTTCTGGGCGAGGGTGAGCTCCGGGAGCAGCTCGGACACATCGGGGCCGATCAGGTGGCCGCCGATGAGTTCGCCGTGCGTGCCGTCGGCGATCAGCTTCACGAAGCCGGTCGGGTCGCCGAGGCCGTGCGCCTTGCCGTTGGCCTGGAACGGGAAGGTCGCGACCTTCACGTCGTAGCCCTCGTCGCGCGCCTGCTGCTCGGTGAGACCGAAGCTGGCGACCTGCGGCTGGCAGAAGGTGGCGCGCGGCATCATCCGGTAATCGCCCAGGGTCATCGTCTCGGCGCCGCCGATGGTCTCGGCCGCGACCACGCCCTGCGCCTCCGCCACGTGGGCGAGCTGCAGCTTGGCGGTGACGTCACCGATCGCGTAGATGTGGGCCACATTGGTGCGCATGTAGTCGTCGATCTCGATGGCGCCACGGTCGGTGAGCGCGACGCCGGTGGTCTCCAGGCCGTAGCCCTGCACCCGCGGCGCGAAGCCGACAGCCTGCAGCACCTTGTCGACCGTCACGGTCTCGATCGCGCCGGACTTGTTGTCCTTGATCTGGACGGTGACCTTGGAGCCGTCGTCGTCGATCGACTGCACGGCCGCACCGGTGGTGATGGTGATGCCGAGCTTCTTGTACTGCTTGGTGATCTCTTTGGAGACGTCGGCGTCCTCGTTGGGCAGCGCGCGGTCGAGGAACTCCACGATCCGCACGTCGACGCCGTAGTTCTTGAGGACGTAGGCGAACTCCATGCCGATCGCGCCCGCGCCGACGATCAGGATCGAGCCGGGTAGGTCACGGGTGAGGATCTGCTCCTCGTAGGTGACCACGTTCTCGGAGAGCTGGGTGCCCGGCAGCAGCTTGGTGGTGGTGCCGGTGGCGATGATGGCGTTGTCGAACGTGATCGTCTCGGCGCCGCCCTTGGTGAGGGCC
>JACIXH010000129.1 GCA_014360565.1 Nocardia sp. | reverse complement strand
TACATGTTTACCCGGCCCAGGTGGTTTACCTTGCTGTGTTTTTGGAGCGCTGGCGCGCTCGAGCGGGGCCCTGGAGGGCCCCGATCTTCCCTCCCTGCGGGTACTCCTTCGTCGCACCCTCCGGTCAGTCCAGATCGGGGCGGGCCCCTTTGGGTAGAGACACATCAGGGTTACCCGGCCCAGGCTGCGTGCATCAGTGGTGAGGCATTAGGGACACCCAGCCTGAGATGCATGCATATTGGGACGCATTGGGCCACTCAGTCCGAAGTGCATGCATCAGTGGTGCCGCATCAGGGGCACCCAGCCCGAGCTCCACGGATCAGTGCTGACGCACATAGCCGGCGACACAGGTCGCGATTGATCATGGTCGGCGGGCCGGGTGGGCGGTCGAGTGCTTCGGGTGGCCGCCGGTTCGGGTGGGGCTTCGGGGTGATGCGTTGGGTTCACTCGGCGGGGTGGTTCGGCGGGTGACGTGGGTGCTCTGTCGGGTGGGGCTAGTGGTCCAGCACTTGCAGCGCTTCGGTGATTGCTTGTTGGTGGGGAGTTTCTATGGCGAGCAGGACTGTGCGGGTGGCCTCGATGGCGGCGGGTTTCAGCGATCTCAGGAAGCGGAGGTCGGGGGTGATGAGGGCGGTGGGGATGTCTTCGCCGCAGAGGGCGGCGACGGTGCCTGCGACGACGGCGAGGGCGCGGGGGCCGCTGGTGGTGCTCGCGGTGAAACCGTGGTCGGCGTGGGCGGCGGCGGCGAGGAAGGCGGCGAGGTCGGGGTCGGGGATGTCGACGTCGACGGGGGTGGGCGAACTGCCGTGGGGGCGGACCAGGTCGGCTACGAGGCTGCGGCGGGCGGGGGCCGACAGGTTGAGCAGGACGGGTTCGGCAGCGGCGGGGTGGTCGGTGCCGTGGTCGTCGTGCGTCATCGGTCCACCGTATCGGCTCGGTTGTTCGGGGTGCCCTCTTGCGTGTCGGGCGTTTGTAACTTAGCTTAGGTTTACCTAATCAAACGTTCGCGGAGGTTGTCATGTCGAGCCCCACCACGATCCTCGCGCCGACCACCGCCGAGCGGGTGCGCAGTGCCTGCGCTCATGCTGAGACGGCGGTGCTGGCGCTCCCCGGGATCGACCCGGTTCCCACCACGCTGCATCACCTGCGCCGTTGCGGCGACGCGGTGATCGCGGTGCCGGAATCCTCACTCGCGGCGGCGCTTGCGGCCACGGCCAACGAGACCTCGGCGGTTCTCGAACTCACCGATCACGCACCCCTGCCGCTGCGCGAGCCGGTGCGGGCGCTGGTCTGGCTGCGCGGCTAGGTGCGGCAGGTGCCCGCGCAGGCGCAGCGCTCTCTCGCGGTCGAAATCGCCAAGGACTACCCGCATCCCGGCCTGCTCGATGTCGGGCACGGCGTCACGCTGATGCGGATCCTGGTGAACTCGGCGGTGCTGGCCGACACCGCGGGCGCGGAATCGGTCGACCACGCCGACCTGCGCGCCGCCGCCGCCGACCCGTTCTGCGAGCTGGAAAGCGCTTGGCTGCAACATATGTCCGAGGACCATGCCGACATGGTGGCCCAGCTGGCCCGCCACCTGCCGACCCGGCTGCGCGGCGGCCTCGTCCACCCGCTCGCCATCGACCGTTACGGCCTCACCCTGCGCGTCGAGAGCAACGACGGCGACCACGACGTCCGCCTGCCGTTCCCCACCCCCGCCGACGACATCCAATCGCTGAGCCGCGCGGTCCGCGTCCTGGCGGGCTGCCCGTTCCTCAACGGCCTGCGCCGCATCTGACACCGGCGAGCGCACCGCCGCGACCGCCGCGGGCCGACTGCGGCGCCTTCGCTGCATACACTGCGCGGCATGCGCGTCGATCCTCCTGACACCCCGCTGAGCGAGCGGGACAGGTTCGGGCTGCGAGTGGAGATCGCGGTCGTTCTGCTGGTGACTTTCGGGCTGAGTGGGATCAGCGCCGGTCTGTCTCTGCTGGATTCGGCGTTGTCGCCGGGTGGGGTCGGCGGGCGGACGGTGGCGCTGAACGCGTCGCGATCCAACAACTCCTTCCTCGATCTGCTGTTCCAGCTCGTCGGGATCACCCGGCTGATGGCATGGGCCGCACTGGGCCTGTATCTGTTGTGGCGCAGCGGGATCGGGCCGCGACTGATCGGGCTGGCGCGGATCCGGCGCGGCGATATCATCGCGGGTCTGGTGCTGGCCGCGGTGATCGGGCTGCCCGGGCTGGCGCTGTATCTGGTCGCGCACGCGATGGGGGTGAGCGTCACCATCGTGCCGAGTTCGCTGTCGGAGCACTGGTGGCGACTGCCGGTGCTGATTCTGTCGGCGTGCGCGAATTCCGTCGCCGAAGAAGTGCTGGTGGTGGGTTATCTGATCACCCGGCTGCGCAAGCTCGGCTGGTCGGAGAACTCGTCTTTGGCCGCGTCGGCGCTGTTGCGCGGCAGCTATCACCTGTATCAGGGGGTGGGCGGCGGCCTCGGCAATGTCGTGATGGGCCTGATCTTCGGCCGCTACTGGCAGCGCACCAACCGCCTGTGGCCGCTGATCGTGGCCCACGCGACGATCGATGCGGTCGCCTATCTCGGCTACAGCGTGCTGCGCGGGCGCGTCGGGTGGTTGCCGTGACCACGCACCGGTCCCGATCGCGCCTCGAGCGGGGGATCCGTCAGCCGCCTGTCCGGTGCCCGTCGAGTGACGCGAACGGCGTGTCGCGGCGAGTTTCACCACATCACCGCGTTTCACGCTAACAACGCCCGCCACACGGGGTATCCCATAGTGACCGAGCGCGCAGAACCGACCCGCGCTCCCTACGATCAGTAGAGTTTGACGGTGATGAACGGCGACGACCCCCGCGAGGACCCCCGTAGACGCCGGGTGCCGCCGACTTCCGGCCGACCCGGCGGTCCTCCGGTGCCCCCGCAAGGTCGTCCTCCGCTGCCGCCGCGGGGTCGCGCACCGCAGGGCGGCGATCCGCGCTACAGCCCGCCCGCGAACGACGGGTGGCCCCCTGCCGGCGACGGGCCGACGGTCCGCCACAACCCGGCCCCTCGGCGCGGCGCCTCCCACATCGAACCCACCCAGGTGATGCACCGCGGCAACTCCGGTGACCAGCCCCTGGCGTATTCGCAGATGCCGCACGAACGTGTCGAACCGCGGCGCCCACCGCCGCCCCCACCGCGGCGTGAGCAGCCTGTTCCCCGGCGCGAGCAGGTCCGTCACGCCCCGACGCAGCGCCCGGTCCCCCATCACGACGGTCTCCCGCCACGCCGGACACCCCCGCCGCCTGTCGGCAGGCAGGCGCAGCCACCCAAACGCAGGCGCAGACGTCATCCGTTCCGGTGGTTCATGGTGATCATCGTGGCGCTGATCGTCGGCCTCGTCGCCGCGGTCGTACACCTGGACAACTCGCTGACCCGCACCACCGCGCTGCCGTCCTACAGCGACCGGGTGAGCAATACCCCCGGCACCAACTGGCTGCTGGTCGGATCCGACGGTCGCGGCGACCTCACGACCGAACAGGAACAGGAACTCGCGACCGGCGGCGACACCGGACCCGAGCGCACCGACACGATCATGATGGTGCACATTCCGTCCTCCGGCCCGACCACGATGGTCAGCCTTCCGCGCGACTCCTACGTGAGCATTCCCGGCCACGGCAAGGACAAGCTCAACGCGTCGTTCGCCCTCGGCGGCCCGTCGCTGCTGGTGCAGACGGTGGAGGTGGCCACGGGCGTGCGGATCGACCATTACGCGCAGATCGGTTTCGGAGGATTCGCGAGTGTCGTCGATGCCCTGGGCGGGCTCGAGATGTGCCTCGACGAACCGATCGTCGACCCGCTGGCGGGGCTCGACCTGCCCGCGGGCTGCCAGGAACTGTCCGGCCCGCAGGCACTCGGTTTCGTCCGCACCAGGGCCACGCCGAACGCCGATGTCGACCGGATGAACCACCAGCGGATGTTCATGGCGGCGTTGCTGAAGAAGGCAACGAGCGTGGGCACCCTCGCGAACCCGTTCGCGTTGTGGCCCATGGCAACCGGGGTCGCCGGCTCGCTGAAGGTCGACGACGGCGACCACATCTGGAACCTAGCCGCGCTCGGCTGGGCGATGCGCGGCGACACCGTGACGACCAGTGTGCCGATCGGCGGATTCGGCGACACCGACGTGGGCAACGTATTGCTCTGGGACAAGGCGAAGGCCTCTGATTTCTTCGAGGCACTCGCCAACGACGAGCAGATTCCGGAGGAGCTGCTCACGCGGTAACGTCGAGGGTATGTCCGAGACCCTGTCTTTCGCCGAGTTGCTTCGTAACCAGGTCAGAGCGGGTCTGACCGCGGCCCATCAATACCTTGCCGCCGCCGTGTATTTCGACGCGCAGGATCTACCGGAGCTGGCCGCGCAGACCTACGCGCGTTCGACGGCCAATCATGGGCACGCCATGCGCATGGTGCAGTACCTGCTCGATCGCGATGTGCCGATTTCGATCGGCGGGCTCGGCGAGGTGCGTTCCGAATTCGATTCCCCGCGCGCCGCCATCGCCTTTCTGCTGGAGCGGGAGCGGGTCACCACCACGCAGATCAGCGCCCTCGCCGCGGCAGCGCGTGAGACAAACGATTTCCTCGGCGAACAATTCATGCAATGGTTTCTGGGCGAACAGGTCGACGATGTCGCGGGCATGACCACCCTGCTGACGGTGCTCGATCGACAGGAAAACCTGTTCGATGTCGAGGAATTCATCCGCCGCGAGCTGAGTGGCACTGTGCGCGTCGACACGACCGCACCCCGAATGGCGGGCGCGAATTAGGCGTCCTACCTCCGTCTTCGGTGCGGCGAGGGTAGCCGAAGAACGCTGCGCGCGTGCGCATATTAGGAAATGCTTGGTTAGGGAACACTGTCCTCAATAAGGCTGCACTTGGATGACAACCCCCCATGACCAGCATTAATGTTGCCGACATGTCGATTCATCCGGAAGCCCCGCGTAGCAAGTTCCATACTCTGCTCCAAGACCAGATCCGGCATGAGTTCAACGCCGAGCACCAGTACATCGCGATCGCGGTGTGGTTCGACAACAACGATTTGCCGCAGCTCGCCAAGCGCTTCTACGCGCAGTCGGTGGAAGAACGAAATCACGCGATGATGATCGTGCAGTATTTCGTCGACCGCGACATCGCCGTGGAGATCTCGGGCATCGACGCGGCGAAGTCGAAGTTCGAGTCCGCCCGTGAGCCGATCGAGCTGGCTCTGGCCCAGGAGAAGACGGTCACCGATCAGATCGTCCAGCTGGCCAGTACCGCCCGTGAAGAGGGCGACTACCTCGGCGAGCAGTTCATGCAGTGGTTCCTGAAGGAACAGGTCGAGGAAGTGGCGCACATGACGACGCTGCTCAATATCGCCGATCGCGCCGGGTCGAACCTGTTCGACCTGGAGGCGTTCATGTGGCGTGAGCTGAGCACCCCGAAGGACGCGTCCGGCGCACCGTCGGTCGCCGGCGGCAGCGTCTGACTCGGCGACACAGGGATTCGGCTCGCGGGCAGCGAGCCGAATCCGCTTTGCGTTCTTACCAGCCCGAGCCCGAGCCACCCGAGCCGGTGTTGGCCAGCACGGTGCCGATCAAAATCTGGGCCAGGCCTGCGACAGATCCAAGAAATTCCACGATGCCTCTTACTTTCGTCATCACCGATTGGTCGGCTAAGTGCTGAACTTAGCCGACCCAATCTGTGAAAGAAGCATGTTTCATTAATTTCAGCGCAGGGTGACCTGACGTGAGCGCAGACCATCGCGCGAACGGCGCTCTTCGGTCGTCATCAGCGCTTCGGTTGCCAGCGCCTCGGCCAGGCGGGCACCGAATTCACGTGCTGGAGCTTCCCATTCGGCGGGGTGCCGCTCGGGATCGAGGTCGAACACCGGCACCAGCAGGCCGTGGGTGCGGAACGAACCAGCGAAGCGCGAACCCTCACCCAGGTGCAGGCCACCGGTGGCGTGCACGCGAGCCAGGGCCAGCATCAGCGCGTCCTCGTCTTCGGGACGCACCCAGCGCACATGCGCCTTCTCGCCCGCGTCGACCCACCAGGCCGCGCCGACGGCATCCGGGCCCAGGTCCAGGCGCGCCGACGGCATGATGGCCTGCTTGGCCTGCTCGATCGTCGCCGCCACCTGCGGATCCGGGGTGACGCCCTCGGGCACCCACCAGTCGAAGTCCTGGTGCACGGTGAGCTCGAGATCGGCACCGGGATCGATCACGTCGGCCAGGCGCGGACCACCTTCGACGGCGTCGGCGGAGTTCAGCGACTCGCCGGGCTCGGCCGACTGGGTCCACAGGATCGCCGCCGCGATATCGGCCGAGGGGTCCTCACCGCGGAACTGCATCTGTGTGCCGACGAAACCGACCGGCTCGTCACCGGCGCGCACCAGCGCGGCGACCGCACCGGGCAGCACCGTCGCCAGGGTGACCTCGCGCTGCGCGGCCACACCGGGCGCGAGCTTCAAGGTCGCGGTCGCCGACGGCACGAACTCCCGCAGCGCCACCAGATCACATTCGGCGGCAAGCCCCTCGAACGGCCGTGTCACGGCCGCGGATGCCTGCTCCTGCGCCGCACGCCGCTGCGCGAGACGCTGAGCCCGATTACTGTCGGGCTTCGGACTGTTCCGCTTGCTTTTACCCACGCGTGGAGTTTATGGCCGAGCAGCGGGTTCGCTTACCGCGCCCCCTGCCAGGCCGATTCGCGGCGCCGCGATTGCGCGTGCGACTGACCGTTCGTGCGTCAGACGCCGGCCAGTAGCGCCTTCGTGCGGCCGGGGTGGTTGGTGGCCACCCAGCTGACGCCGAGGTCGGCGCACAGCGTCACGTCATCCGGGTCGTCGACGGTCCAGCAGTAGGTGGCGCGCCCGGCCGCGGCGGCCTTGTCGACGAGTTCGGGATGCTCGCGCAGGGTTTTCACCGACGGCCCGACCGCGGTCGCGCCGACCGTGGTGGCCGCGCCCCCGCCGAGGAAACGCGAGGATTCGCCGAGCAGGACCGTCGGCAGCAGTGGTGCGGCACGGCGGATCCGCCAGACCGCGGTCGCGGCGAACGACATCACCACCGCGCGTGAATGGTCGGCCGACGCGGGCGTGGCGATGCCGAAGCGCTGCAGTTCGGCGAGCACCTTGTTCTCCACCAGGGCGCCGTAGCGCACCGGGTGTTTGGTCTCGATGAACAACTTGGTCGGGCGAGTGCGCCAGTCCAGGACGAGTCCGATCAGGTCGCTGAGTGCGAGCACGCCCTGCGGCTGTTCCTCGGTACCGAAGTTCATGTCGCGCAATTCGTACAGCGTGAGTTCGCTGACCAGGCCGATGGCGTCGGCGGTGCGGTCGACGGTGCGGTCGTGCACGCAGACCAGGTGGCCGTCGCGGGTGAGCCGGACGTCGCACTCGACACCGTCGGCGCCCTCTTGCAGGGCTAGCTCGTAGGCGGCGAGGGTGTGCTCGGGCTGCGCCGCGGACGCGCCACGATGCGCCACCACGAAGAGTGGGCGATTGCTCTGGCTCACTTGGCTACGACCTCCTCCTGCGTATTCTCGCCTGTCCGGACAGAATCCGCGCGTTCGGCCTCATCGTGCCCGGCCTCGTCGCGGACCGCGACAGCGCCCGGCTCGACCGGCGCGATAACGACCTCGGCCGGATCGGCCGCCATCACCCAGCGATGCGCCGATCGTGGCTCCCCGCGCAGGTCACGGCCCTCCAGCGTGTGCACCATCCACAGGGTGAGCACCGCGAACCCGGCCGCGCACAGATTGGTGAACCCGGTGAACGAGACACCGTCGGCCTCGGCCTGCAAGGTCGACGCGTCGCGCCACAGCGTCGCCGCGATCAGCAGCAGGCCACTGAACGCCCAGGCGGCCCACCAGATCCGCACGGCCCGCCGTGAGCGCGGATCGGGGTCGGCTCCGAGCAGTTCGATGAGGAAAACGCCCGGCCAGATCAGATTCACGCCCGGCACAAGGCATCCCGCGATGAGCGACCATCGCCTGCGCGGATCACGCTTGCGGTACGCGGTGAAGACGATCGTTCGCGCCTCGATCAGCCAGGCCACCAGCGAGATGGCGGCGACCAGCGCACAGATCGGCGCCACGACGCCGAACACCAGCACCGCCATGTCGGAGATCCACAGCAGCCAGGCCGGGATCAGCCGGGCGCGGTTCTGCAACAGGATGAGGTAGCGGCCGTACTCGGCGAGCCCGGCCAGCAGGAACGCGATCGTGGTGACGACCAGCAGCCGGTCGCGGTAGGCGGCGAGGCCGCGCAGCGGGCGCTGCGGGGTGTGCGGCGCGGACGGCGGCGGATCGAGCAGGCCCCAGCGCGGGGTCTGGGTGTAGCGCGGAGTGGGACCGAGCGGGGCCGAGACGGTCGCGCCTGCCTTGCGGATGCGGTGGTCGGGTCGGCGCGCGACCCAGCGGTAGTTGCGCTGGGTGGGCGGTGCGTCGACCCGGGCCGGTGAGAGCAGTACCCCTCGGCAGCGCGGGCACCAGTGCATCGGCGCGCCCTGCACGGCCCATCGCGCACCACAGCGTGCACATGGTTGCACCACCGAACTCACCCGCGCACCCCGCTTCCGGACTAGTAGATCTTGGCTTCGTGGTCGCCGTCGGCGACCACCGGACGGCCGGTCTGCTGCCAGGCCACCATGCCCCCCGCGACATTGACCGCTTCATATCCGACGTGGGCGAGATACCGGACGACCTCCATGGACCGGCCGCCCTGTCGGCACACGACGTAGAGCTCGGCGTCGATATCGAGCTCGTCGATGCGGGCGGGCACGTCGACCATCGGAATGTGGATCGCGCCGGGCGCGTGCCCGAGGTTCCATTCGTCGGGTTCGCGCACGTCCAGCAGCTGCGCGCCCGGCGCCGGGTCCGCGCTGTCGAACGCGGCGGGTACCGAACCCACCGGCACCGTGGGGACATCGGAGCTCGTCACGCCTCGATCCTGCCATGCCACGTGCGTTGCCGGGCGAGCCTGTGCGGGGACGAGGCGATCCGCGGAGCTCAGCTATCGGTCAGCACACCTTCGCACGCCTCGGCCGCCAACCGGCCGCCCACGGCGCGGACGGCGCCGCCGGCCGGGCGAGACCGAGCGGGAACGACCGATCCGGGACTCCCCTCCATGTCATCCCGGAGCGGTCGTTCGCCGCTGACGTCGGGATTCGTGGAGTGCGTTCTGTCCCGACATCTACTTGGACGCGAGCGGGACCGATTCGGTTCCATAAAAACGACAACTCTAGAGAAAATCTTAAATCGTGGGATATGGGCGGTCAGATCGGTAGCCTGTGCGCATGAACGTGAGCAGGGGGCTACTCGACAGTTTCGACATCAACGGCTTGAATACCGCTTTGTCCGAATCCACGTGTCTAGGGGTAGAAGTGGATGCCGCGGCGGGCCGGCTGCAACTCGCTCTGGAGGTGCTGACGCTACCCGCGGATGGACCCGCGCCGATCGACACGAAAGTTCTACTCACCTTCACCGGCGTCACCCGTGTGGCCGCCTCCCTGCGCATCCAGCGCTGGGACGACGTCGACCCGCGCGTGCTTCCGCTGAGCCTGGACCAGCTCGACGAGGCCATCGAGAGCTTCGGTGGCGGCGGGCTGCACGGCTGGGAGTTCATCGACCTCGACGACAGCGGCTGGGCGCTGTGGAGTGAGTTGCTCAGTTTCGACACGGTGCTCGATCAGCGCATCGCCGCTCATGTCATCGAGTTCTCGCAGGAAGAGGGGATCGACCCGCGCGAGCTCGATGTGCGGGTGTGGTTCGACAAGATCTCCGTCACCGACACTGCGGGGCGCGAGATCCCGATGAGCGAGTTCATCGACGGCGGGCGCCGGTGGTGGGACGCGCACGCCACCGGTGACGCGCGGACCACCAAGGCGGACATCGCACCGCCGCTGTAGGTTTGGAGCGCTGGCGCGCTCGAGCGGGGCCCTTCGGGCCCCTGATCTTCCCTCCGTCCGGGTACTCCTTCGTCGCACCCTCCACTCAGTCCAGATCAGGGCGGGCCCCTTGGGGTAGAGACATCCAGGGGCCGCCTGGCCCGAGTGGTTTGTTGCGATCGGGGCATTCGGGTTCGGGAATGCGGGGGCAAGGGTCGCGGGTTGCACGGGGCGGGTGTACGAATGATGGTTGGTGTTGTCGTCCGAACTGGGCGCACACAGCCCGACACACGGAAAGGGACATCGTGGCCGTCTACACGCTGCCAGAACTGGATTACGACTTCGGCGCACTGGAGCCTCACATCTCCGGTGAGATCAACGAGATCCACTACACCAAGCACCACGCCGCCTATGTCGCGGGCGCGAACAAGGCCCTCGAGCAGCTCGAGGAAGCCCGCGAGTCCGGCGACCTGGCTGCCATTCTCCTGCTGGAGAAGAACCTGGCCTTCCACCTCGGTGGCCACTACAACCACTCTGTCTGGTGGAAGAACCTCTCCCCCAACGGCGGCGACCAGCCGGACGGCGACCTGGCCGCGGCCATCGCCGACCAGTTCGGTTCGTTCGACAAGTTCCGCGCGCAGTTCACCGCTGCCGCCAACGGCCTGCAGGGCTCCGGCTGGGCCGTCCTGGGTTACGACACCCTGGGCCAGAAGCTGCTGACCTTCCAGCTGTACGACCAGCAGGCCAACGTGCCGGTCGGCATCATCCCGCTGCTGCAGGTCGACATGTGGGAGCACGCCTTCTACCTGCAGTACAAGAACGTCAAGGCCGATTACGTGACGGCGTTCTGGAACGTCGTCAACTGGGCCGATGTGCAGGACCGCTTCGCCAGGGCCGTCGGCCAGGGCAAGGGCCTCATCTTCGGCTGATCCCGAAACCAGGCGTTACGCGAAAGACCTCCCAGTCACTCACTGGGGGGTCTTTTGCGTTGATTGCCCGTTCTGGCACTCACTGGTACTTGTGTGCCAGATGGTAAAGGGGCTATTCCTGTCATATACGGGCACAGTCGCCCCCGTTAGTCGGGAGGCCATCATGAACACACAGGGTCCGATCGGGATCACGCCGTTTCAGGCGCGGGGTCGGCTACGGGGATTCGTGGTTTCGGGGCGGTGGCCGGACACCACCAAGGAATGGGCGCAGGTGCTGGTACTCGCCGTGCGGGTGGCGTCGATGCCGGGCTTGCTGGTGACCACCACGGTGTTCGGAGTGCGCGAGGAGCTGCCCGACGACCCGGAACCGGGCACGGTGGGCCTGGTCATGGCGGAAGGGCCGGTACTCGGCGACGAGGCGATCGAACCTGGCCGGTTCGCCGTGCACACTCCCCCGGCACTGCTGATGCTGCACCCACCGTCGGAGACCCGCCCTTCCCTGCCCGAGTGCGCGGGCGCGGCCTCGGGATGCGTGTTGCTGCCCGGCGTGCCGCACCTGGGTTTGGAGCATCGGGCTGCCTGGGCAGAAGCCGAACTCGACGGCACGATCACCTCGCTGGTGAGCCGGGTCGGCATGGATCTGATCAGCGATCCCGATACCGCCGTGCTCGCAATGCTGCTGGCTGCCTGAGTTTTTCGCTGACACCGGTTCGGCGAACAGCTGGCAAAGGGTCTGCGTGATGCGGAAATAAGGTAAACCGAACTATCACCGCCGCGTACCCAAACTTATTGTGCCCTTTGAGATTTCGACAACTCACACTTGGCATACCAGGAGCAACCGGGCTACAGTGGGAAACAGCGAAGGGGAGTAGCCCGCAATCGCACAGTCGACATACTGATCGGCGCCTCACGCAGGCGCGGTCCGGCTGCGCGAACCGGTGACAACCGGTGGGCGAGACCTTCGGCCACGAACCGATCCGTCGACCGGTGTGGCTGAAGGCGTACCCGTCTCAGCCACAGGCCGGAGTATTTCCTGGGAGCTGACTTCATGATCGCCACGATCCTGCTGAGCTTCGGCGTGCTTTTCCTCGCCGAACTCGGCGACAAATCGCAACTCATGGCGCTGACCTTCTCGCTGCGCTACCGCTGGTGGGTAGTACTGGCAGGCATCAGCGTCGCCAGCGTCGCCGTGAACCTCATCGCCGCGGGCGTCGGCCATTTCCTCGGCACCGCACTGCCCGCGAACGCTATCGCCGTCGTCACCGCACTCACTCTGCTCGTGGTCGGCCTCTGGACCCTGCGCGATGCGCTCACCAGCGCCGACGACTCCGAAGACGCTCCGGAGCCGCCCAGCACCCGCAACGCGTTCCTCGTCGTCATCTCCGCCTTCACCCTGGCCGAACTGGGCGACCGCACCATGTTCGCGGCCGCCGCCCTCGCCTCGAGCAACAACTGGCTGGCTGTGTGGATCGGCTCCGTCGCCGGCATGGTCGCCGCGGGCGCGCTGGCGATTCTGGTCGGCAAGATCGCGGGCAAGCACCTGCCCGAACGCGGTATCGCGATCGCGTCGGGTCTGCTGTTCCTGTTCTTCGCGGCCAAGACCGTCCTCGACGCCTTCGTGCCCGGACTGGGCGGCTGGGGTTCGGCCGGACTCGCCCTGATCGCGCCCGCACTGGTGGGCGTCGGCGTCGTCGGGTGGCGCAAACGCGTCGCGGCCACAGCCGTGGTCCCCGTCGACGAGCTTGCTCCGGCAGCGACTACCCGCAGGCCGGAATCCGGCAAGGGCTAGGTTCCGCCGCGACCGACCGTGCGGGTCAAGCGAACGCGTTGCCGTAGAGGGTGCCGGAGCGCTTGGCGAGGGCGATCAGTTGATCTTTGAGCCCGCGCAGACTTTCCGGGTCGTCGGCGGCGATGCGGCCGGTGACCATGGCCCCGATCGCGGCGGCCAGGGTCGCGCAGGCGAACCGCTGATCTTCGGATTCGGCGCCGAGCATGGTGGAGACCACCTCGACGAAACGGTGTTGCAAGGCCATCCGAGCCTCGATGGCCGACGGGCCGACCGCGTAGACCTCCACCAGGAACAGGCGGGCCGAGGCCGGGTCGTCGATCATATGGTCGAAATAGGCGGTGAGGATGCGGTCCATCCTGGTGAGCGCGTCGGTGTCGGCGCAATCGGCGATCACCGCCTGGAGTTTCGCGGCCAGCGCGCTCGATACCCGATCGAAGGCCGCGTTGAAGCAGTCCTCCTTCGAGCGGAACAGCTCGTAGAAGGTTTCCCGTGAAACCCCGGCGCGTTTGAGTACCGCAGCGACCGGCGTCCCGACGTAGCCGCCGACCGTCATCGCCTCACCCATCGCGATGAGAATGCGTTCACGCTGAGAGGCGACGACCTCCTCGCGCGACAGATGATGACGCCCACGCGGAAGTTGTTGGCGCAGGGTCGAATCGCTCATGCTTGCCGTTCCATTCTGCGAGGTCGGGCGGGCTGGTCGGTGGTGAAGGGAACATCCTCGGTCCGGGCGATGTCGATGGCGCGAGCCAGGCGGTCGCCCTGCACCCGCTGCACGACCAGTTGGGCCAGCAGCCGGAACGGCCGTACCAGCGCTACCCACCAGGGCGAGACGACAGTTTTGCGTCGCCTCGCGATGGCGCGTTCCAGCGCTTCGACCGCGGGACCGATCGGCGAGTTGCCGGTCAGGCTGGTCTCGCCCAGCACCGTGTGCGCGGCGGCCGTGTCGAATCCACGCACCGTCATGTCGGTATCGATGCCGGCGAAATAGCTGACCCCCACCTTGGCCCCGGTCGAGCGCAGCTCCGCACGCAGCGTGGCGCCGAGCGAGGCCACCGCCGCCGCGGACGCGCTGTAGGCCCCACCCAGCGGCAGCTGTACGGCCGTGGAGATCGAAGACATCATCAGCACATACCCATCCGGATGCGAAAGATGCGCTCCCGCCGCCGATACGGTGTAGGCGACCCCGAGCACATTGACCGCGAGGGTTTCCTCGAGCACCGACGGATCTCCACCGATCATCGCCATCTGCTTGGCGACCCCCGCATTGGCCACCAGCACATCGAGCCCGCCGAGCTCGGCGACCAGCGCCTCGACCACCCGCTCGACCTGTCCCCGATCGGCGACATCGCAGTACTGCCACGGCACGTCGCCGCATTCCGTGGCCACTTCGGCCAATAGTTCGGGCTCGAGGCCGAGCAGTGCGACGTGGGCGCCGTGCGCGGCCAGTCGCCGAGCCAGCGCGGCGCCGATCCCGCGTGCGGCCCCGGTGATCAGGACCTTGCGTCCGGCCACGGAAGGACCGGCGAACGATCTCATGACGGCACGCTACCACCGGCAAACACCGGTGTTCACGACGATTTCACCGCCGCCCGAACCGGGTGTTCCAGCCCACACCCGTTTCACGCTAGGGTGCCACTATTGGCAAGCGGCGCAATAAGCCGCGGGCCAGGGTTCTCGGCGCGCCTCACCGATCAGGGGCGCGACGGAGGAGCATATTCTCGGCGCGCTTCACGATGGGCTGACCGAGGGCACGACCGAATCTGTGCCCGTAGGCAGGCAAGAGGCGAAGCCGAGCGTCGAGAACCGCGGCACCAGCCGCACGTAGACACAGGAGGATTTTCGTGGAGATTTCGGGTTCTGCTGCCATCGTCACAGGAGGCGCGTCCGGCCTCGGTGCCGCCACCGCCAAGCGCCTCGCCGACGCGGGCGCCACCGTCTTCGGACTGGACGTGCCCGCGTCCATCGAGCGCGCGGGTGACAACGTCCCCGCCGGGGTCACCCTCATCGCGGCCGACGTGACAAGTGGTGACGAGGTCGCTGCCGCGATCGCCCAGGTCACCGAAGGCCCGGCGCCCCTGCGCATCGTGGTCAACTGTGCCGGTGTCGGCTGGGCGGGTCGCATCCTGTCCAAGAACGGCCCGCACGACCTGGAACTGTTCCGCACTGTCATCACCGTGAACCTGCTCGGCACGTTCAACGTGATGCGCCTGGCCGCCGACGCCATCGCCAAGACCGAGCCGGTCGACGAGTTCGGCCAGCGCGGCGTGGTCGTCAACACCGCCTCAGTCGCGGCCTTCGAAGGCCAGGTCGGCCAGATCGCGTACTCCGCGTCCAAGGGCGGCGTCCACGGCATGACCGTCCCCGCCGCGCGCGATCTCGCCCAGTTCGGCATCCGCGTGAACACCATCGCCCCCGGCATCATCGACACCCCGATGCTGGCAGGGGTCACCCCCGAGTACCGCGCCGGCCTCGAAGCGGGCGTCCCCTTCCCCTCCCGCCTCGGCCGCCCCGACGAGTACGCCCAGCTCGTGGAGTACATCGCCGCCCACGACTACCTCAACGGCGAGACCATCCGCATGGACGGCGCCCTGCGCATGGCCCCGCGCTAGTCCCTGCTGACAGCCCGGAACGTGTTCGCCCGATCGGAGCTTCGAGAATCGACAACACTGATTCGAGAGGTTCCGATCGGACGTTCACATCAATGGCATTGCGTTCGGCACAACATGGATCTGTTCACACCGGGCGGGTGAAGGTGATCAGGGCTCTACCTGGGCCGTTGTAGTCGGGAATGGGGCCGGTGACGGTGAAGCCGAGGCTGCGGTGGAAGTCGATCGAGGTGTAGTTGGCGGGGGAGGTAATCGCTGTGACGGTGGTGCGGTTGTCGGAGCGGGCGATGGTGAAGAAGGCTTCGTAGAGGGTGCGGCCGAGGCCGGCTTTGCGGGCGTCGGGGCGGACGGCGACGAAGTGGACGTAGGCGGTGCGGGGGTCCGACGGTGAGCCGAAACCGACCAGGAAGCCCGACATGCCGTCGTCGTCGGCGGCGATGAGGCTGGTGCGGTGGAAGTGGTCGAGAAACATCCTCGGGAGGTTGTGGACGGCAGCTCTGCCCCACCAGTTGTCGATGACACCGATGATGTTGTCGTAGTCGCCGGGTCTTGCCCGCCGGATGTCGTGCCCCGCCATCACTCAATGGTGTACCTGTTCCGCCCGGTAAGCACAGGTATTCCGGGTGAACAGAACTGCCCGCCACCGAAAACGGCAGCGGGCAGTTCAGGATTTCGCAGATCAGACCGTGCGGGTCAGCCGCTCGGTCAGCAACTGAGCGAAGCGAGCCGGATCCTTCAGTTCGCCACCCTCGGCGAGCACCGCTGTGCCGTAGAGCAGCTCGGCGGTTTCGGCGAGTTCGGGGACCTTGCCCTCGTCGGCGTCGGACTTGCGCGCGTCGTAGGCATCGCGCAGACCCGTCACCAGAGGATGGGCCGGGTTCAGCTCGAGGATGCGCTTGGACTCCGGCAGCGCCTGGCCCGAGGCCCGGTACATACGCTCGAGCATGGGGGTGAAGTCGTAGACGTCGCCCACCAGGCAGGCCGGTGAGGTGGTGAGGCGGTTGGTGAGGCGCACTTCCTTGGCCACATCGGTCAACGTGCTGCCGAGCCACGTGAGCAGGTCGCCGAAGTCCTTGTCCTGCTGTTCGCGCAGGGCTTCGGTCTCCTTCTTCTCGTCCTCGGTTTCCAGGTCGACCTCACCCTTGGCGATGGACTGGAACTTCTTGCCATCGAACTCAGGGACAGAGCCGACCCACATCTCGTCGACCGGATCGGTGAGGATCAGCACCTCGCGACCCTTGGCCGTGAAGGCTTCCAAATGCGGCGAATTCTCCACCTGCTCACGGCTTTCGCCGGTCATGTAGTAGATCGAGTCCTGGCCCTCCTTCATCCGCTCCACGTACTGCGCGAGCGTGGTGAGCTCGGACTCCGAGGCGGTGGAGGCGAAAGACGAGACGGTGAGCAGGGTTTCGCGGTTGTCGGTGTCGGAGAGCAAGCCCTCCTTGAGAACTCGGCCGAACTGCGACCAGAACGTCTGGTACCTGGTCTGATCCTCGGCGCCCTGCATGTCCTTGACCGTCGAGAGCACCTTCTTCACCAGGCGCTTGCGGATCATCTGGATCTGGCGGTCCTGCTGCAGGATCTCGCGCGAGACATTGAGCGAGAGGTCCTGGGCGTCGACGACACCCTTGACGAAGCGCAGGTACTCCGGCATCAGCTCTTCGCAGTTGTCCATGATGAACACGCGACGCACGTAGAGCTGCACGCCGCGCTTGTGCTCGCGGGTGAACAGGTCGAACGGCGCGATGGACGGAATGAACAGCAGCGCCTGGTATTCGAAGGTGCCTTCGGCCTTCATCGGGATGATCTCGAGCGGCTCGTCCCAGGCGTGCGAGACGTGGTGGTAGAACTCCTTGTACTCCTCGTCGCTCACCTCGCTGCGCGGCCGCGTCCACAATGCCTTCTGCGAGTTGAGGATCTGGTCCTCGACGATGGTCTTGTCGACCTTGTCCTCGCCCTCGCCCTCGGTCACCGTGCGCTCGACCTGCATGCGGATCGGCCAGGCGATGAAGTCGGAGTACTTGCGGACGATCTCGCGCAGCTTCCATTCCTGCGTGTAATCGAAGAGGTGGTCGTCTT
>JACIXH010000128.1 GCA_014360565.1 Nocardia sp. | reverse complement strand
TCTGGAAATCGCCGAACCCGGTGACGCTCTGCACTCGACGAGTGACAACCAGGATCTCTTGCAGGTCGGCAAGTCGGTCGTCGCACGCCTTGAACATGTGGAAAGCGGCAGCTTCGTCGTTCAGATAGACCTCGCCCGCCTTGGCCTGCGCCAGCAAAGCACTGTATGCCGTGTTTTCACTCATGAACCCTCCCCGGTTCAGTTCGGAAATACTGGAACAAGCACTTCGCCTACCCTCGCGAGGTACGTACAGGGGTCGTCCAACCCCGTCTTCAGCGCCGAGTTGAAAATCTGCAGCTGGACGACGCCCTGACTCGCCGGGAAGACCACGTCGCAACCGAGATCCTTCGACGCACCCGTGACCTTGAACTCGCGACCCGTTCGGCCCGCGATAGTCACGTCCTGGAAGTCGACGTTCCCAGGCTTCTGCTCGAACTCGTCTACAGGCTTGTTCGTCGTGTAAACGGTGATCGAGTAGTCGGGTCCACCCCATCCACAGATCTCCCACCCCGACTGCGGAACCCCCGCGACACCCTTCTCCTCCGTCGCCGGATCCACCCCTGCCTCCGTCAACGCAGCATCGGAAATCTCCGTACACGGATTCCACAGCACCGGCTTGGCTGCGGTCGTCGTCTCCTTCGACCGCGACTCCCCCGAGTCACAACCCACCAGCCCGATAACCGCCAAACCGGCAACCACCAACGCCGTACCTGCGCGTTTCATCCCCACCCCTTCCGGCCGAGCACTGCCTTGACCAGGCACATTAGCACGGTGAGACGACCCGAGCCGGGGCCGAGTAGGTTGTCCGAACATGAGCGAACTTCGACTTTCCACGCCGTTCGACGGGCG
This sequence comes from Nocardia sp., assembly GCA_014360565.1. Taxonomy (GTDB): domain Bacteria; phylum Actinomycetota; class Actinomycetes; order Mycobacteriales; family Mycobacteriaceae; genus Nocardia. The sequence continues at coordinate 16,674 of JACIXH010000128.1, read as the reverse complement.
TGATCCCGAGGGCAAACCGGTGGTGAACCGGTCGGCGGTGGACTCCGATATTCAGGATCGGGTGCTGTCGTACCTCGAGCACGCGCCGGTGATTCTGAGCGCCCGCGGCCACGACGCCGACGAGTTCGATCCCGCCCAGCGCGCCGTGCCGATGAACTTCCACACCGACGGCGTATTCGTCTGGCCGGGCGCTGTCCCCTACTACCTGCGCAAGTACGGACTGCCCCCGGATCCCGCGCTGGTCCAGCACATCGTGAGCAAGGGGTTCGAGATCGGCGAGGTCGACGAGGGGGCGCGGCAGGCGGCCGTGCGGAAGGTCGGCGGCTGATCCGGTCTCAGCGCAGGCTGTGCGTCAGCGCCTCGACGCCCGGTCCGCGCAGATTGGCCACCGCGACCGACCTGCCGGTCATGACCAGCAGGAGATCGAGTACCGGGCCGTGCACCGGAACGCCTGCGCCCGTGGACCATTCGATATCGTCGGCGACGAAGTGCACACCACGCAGGCGATGCTTGGCCCAGAAGGGCCAGCCCATCGTCCACACACGTTGAGCGGCAGTCGCGGCCGCGCGCGGGGTCACCTCGATGGCGCGATCGAGCGGGCGGGCGATGTCCTGGGCGTGGACGATCACGTCGAAGAAGATGTTGCGATAGTTGGTCACCGCAGGCAATCGGCGCGATGCCGCGTGCGCGCGGATCTCGCCCGCCAGTTCCGGGTTGATCGAATAACGCACTGCGGCATCGTGGTTCATTCGATGGAAGCGGCCGCCCGCTCGAATTCCCATCCACGCCATCGCGGCCGCCCCGGGCGGCTGCGGCGCCATCGCCAGGTGCGCGGCGACATCACGCACCCGCCAGCCCGCACACAGCGACGGTGCGTTCCATTCGGCGGGGGTGAGGTCGTCGAGTAGGTCGGCGACCGCGCGGCGTTGCTGTTCGATGACCTGCCACTGCTGTTCGCGATCCATGATCGACCTCCGAATAATAGTCAGTGTCTCTGACCAATATAGTCAGATAGACTGACCGAAACAAGGAGGAAGACGTGGGCGAACCGAATCTGGGCCTACTCCTGTTCGTTCCGTACCGGGAGATGGAGCGGCGGGTATTCGCCGCGCTCGCCGCGGGTGGGCACGCCGAACTCACCCCCGCGAAGGCCCGCTTGGTCGCCCGGATCGGACCCGGCGGCACCCGTCTGACCGACCTCGCCGCCCAGGCCCAGGTCACCAAACAGACCGCGAGCAGCCTCGCCGACCAGCTGATCCGCGCCGGCTACCTGGAGCGGGCTCCCGACCCCACCGACGGCCGCGCGCGCCTGCTCCGCCTGACCTCCACCGGCCGCGCCGCCGCCGACCTGGCAAACCGTACGGCCGACAAGGTCCAGTCCGAATGGATCGACCACCTGGGCAAACGGTCGGTCGCAGATCTACGCAAGACGCTCACCGCGCTGCGCGAAATCACCGACCCCTACGCCTGAGCTCGGCCGACACAGGTCGGCCGGAAACGAATACACCGCGCACTCGATCGTCGTGCTACCAGCTTCGGCGCACAGTCGCCTTGTCACCGACCACCAAGCTGTTCGCCGGAACATCGTCGGCGACGACCGCACCCGCGGCGATCACCGCGTCGCGTCCGATGCTGACGCCGGGCAGGATCATCGCGCCCGCGCCGATCCACACGTTCTCCGCGATGTCGATCGGCGCACCGGTGAGAAACCGGCGCCGTTCCTCCGGGTCCACCGGGTGGCCCATCGTGATGAACGTGGCCTTCGGGCCGACCATCACGCCCCGGCCCAACCGGATTCCGGCGTAGTCGAGAAACGTGCAGCCCTGATTGACGAACACTCGCTCGCCCAGATCCAGGTTCAGCCCGTGGTCGGTATAGAAGGGCGGATAGATGGTGAGCCCCGACGGGAGCGGACGGCCGAGGATTTCTTCGAGCAGGGCCGCCTTCCCGGTCTCGTCGGCGAAGGGCAACAGGTTGAGCCGGGAGGTCAGCGCGCTGACCCGGAGCACCCGCTCGTGCATCGCCTTGAACTCGGCCCCGAGCACCCGTTCGCCCCGCGCGAGATGTTCGGGATCGTGGATCAGCATCAGATTGTCGCTCGCCATCGGATGATTCTCACGCACTTTCCTCCGATAGGACGACTACGGTCCGCGCGATCCGCGCCTTCTACGGAGCTCCTTGCCGCACACAGTTTCTCGGCGGTTAGCATCGTGCGAAGTGTGCGGCGCGACAGCGTATCGAGGGCATGCGGCGCGAGACCCGCGACCGACCCTCGGATGGAATCGACCGCCCACAACGAACATCTTCGAGCCGAGCCGGCAACCCCTGCGCCCGGTACAAGATCACCGACCCGTATCGATGAGGCGGGAATACTCCCGATCGATGGGCAACGGCATACGATCCGTGCGGCGTGACGAGCATCCCTGCACCGAGATGGTGGTTTCGGGGGATAATGGTGATGGCCGCGTCACAGGGCGCGGCCACTTTGCAGCAATTGTAGAGAAACGGAGCTTGACGACGTGGATGCGCGTTCGCTTGCGCTGGTCCGCGCCGATTTCCGCGGGGTGTCGGAGACACCTGGTGGTCCCGAGCGGCTGATCAGCGCTTTCTACGGTCACCTGTTCGCACAGGACCCGAGGTTGCGGGAGCTGTTTCCGCCTGCCATGGATATGCAGGCGAAGCGGATCATGACGGCGGTGCAATTCGTGCTCGAACATCTCGAGGACTTCGAGCGACCGCAACGCTTCCTCGAGCAACTCGCCCGCGATCATCGCAAATACGGGGTCGAAGCCGACCACTACGACCTGGCCGGACGCGCGTTGCTCGCGGCGCTGCGCACCTTCCACGGCAACCGCTGGACCAGGGAACTCGACGAGGGCTGGCGTGACATCACGCTGCTGATCTCGGCGTCGATGGCGATCGGCGCCAACGAGGACACATCGCAGCCGTACTGGGACGCGACCGTGGTCGGCCATCGGCGGGTACTCGACGATCTGGCGATCGTGCGACTACAGGCGGACGGGCCCATTCCGTTCAAGGCCGGCCAGTATGTGCCGGTCGCGGTGCCGCAGCGACCGAACATGTGGCGCTACTTCTCGCCTGCCATCCCCGCGAATCCGTATGGCGAGATCGAATTCCATGTGCGGCGGATCAGCGGCGGCTGGGTGAGTCCGGCGATCGTCAACGACACCAAGGTCGGCGACCGGTGGAAGATCGCAGGCCCGCTCGGTGGGTTGCAGGTGGACCGGGAGTCGGGGCGCGATGTGCTGATGATCGGTTCCGGCACCGGGATCGCACCGTTGCGGGCACAGCTGATCGAAATGAGTCAGCGGGGGATCAATCCGCGCGTGCACTTCTTCACCGGTGGGCGTTATCCCGGTGACCTCTACGACGTGGACAATATGTGGCAGCTCTCGCAATCCAATCCGTGGTTGACCGTGGTGCCGGTATGCGAGGAACACACCAATCCCTGGTGGTATCCGCAGGATTCGGGCGAGACGCCGATGGGCATGCCGCGTCGATTGGTCGGTAATCTGGGAGCGGTGGTGACCAGCTTCGGGGCGTGGTCGGACCGGCAGATCCAGATCGCGGGATCGCCGTCGATGATCGCCAACACCCGTTACGCGCTCCTGCGAGCCGGAACACCGAGTGAGATCATCGCAGCCGACCCTGTCTGAACCCGCCCTTCTCTTCGCGAAAGAGGCTGATGAGCAACGCTTTTCCTGACCCCGCATGGACGGCTACGGTCGTCGGCCACCACCGCTTGCGCCACGACCTCGCCGTGATCCGGCTGATCGGTGATTTCGTGCCGTTCGAGGCCGGGGGTTCGGTGGAAGTGGAGGTGCCGCAGCATCCCGGGGTGCGGCGGCGGTTCTCCCCCGCGCTGCCGCCCTCGCTCGACGGCAAGCTCGAATTCCATGTGCGGTCGGTGCCCGGTGGGTGGTGTTCGAGCTCGATCGTCACCGACACCAAGCCTGGTGATCAGTGGCGGATCAACGCTCCCCATGGGGTTTTCGCGGTGGATCCCGACGCCGTCGAGGTGGTGATGATCGCGGGCGGCACCGGACTGGCGCCGATGCGCGCCCAGATCCTGGACCTGGCCCGCCGCGAAACTCCGCCGCGCACCTACCTGTTCTTCGGCGGTCGCTCACCTCGCGACCTCTACGCCAACGACATGCTGTTCCTGCTGTCGGGCGAATTACCCTGGCTTTCGGTCATTCCGGTTGTCGAGACTCCGGACGATCCGGCGGTGCGGGATGAATGGCACGAGCAGACCCGCTCCGACGTAGGCTTCGCCGCCGAGGAAATGCTCCACGGCACTCTCGCCGACGTCGCCGCCGCGCATGGGCCCTTCACCAGACACCAGGTCCTGGTCTGCGGCTCCCCCGCGATGGTCCACACCACCGTCGACCGCCTGATCGCATCGGGCACTCCCCCGGCGAACATCATCTCCGAAGGCGCCTGAGGTCACTCAGCGCGTCAGAACAATGGGTCGTGACGGATCGATTGGGCTTGCGTACCTGCTGGAATGACGCGTCAGAACAATGGGTCGTGACGGATCGATTGGGCTTGCGTACCTGCTGCCATCAACCGGAACTTGGTGGTTTGGACCATGGAGGGGGAACCCACGATTTGGACGTCGCGATCGGCCCAGGGGCCGTAACTGGCGACCACCTTGCCGATTTGGCCTGTCATCCGCGGCTCGAGGCCTGGTAGGTCGGGGTGGGGTTCGCCGGAATCGTAGTACCACCAGGGGTTCTCGTCGCTCTCGGTGACGGGGGTGACGGTGAGCCACTTGTTGGCGATGGCGAGTTGGTTCAGGACCTGGAGATCGTAGAGGTCGCAGGGGTGGTGGCCGCCGACGAACAGGTGGACCTTCGGGTTCACTCGGCGTTGGGCCATCGACATCACCTGGGCGCGAAGGGGGGCGATGCCGGTTCCGCAGCCGACCATCAGCATCTTGCGTTTGGTGTTGCGTGGCACGCCGAGGCCGCCGAGCGGTGAGCCGAGCGACCATTGATCGCCGACGGATGTGTGCGCGACCATGGCGGGGCTGACCCAGCCGCCGAGCACGCCGCGAACGTGGAACTCGATCTCGCCGTTGGCATTGGCCGGATTCGCGGGCGAGAGATAGCGCCACATCCGCGGCCGCGAGGGGATCTGCACGCTGAGGTACTGGCCCGCGGCGTACTGCATCGGCACGTCGAGCTGGACTCGCACGATCGAGAGGTTGCGCAGCACCTCGCGATGTTCGACGACGGTGCCCGTCCAGGTGGCGGGCGTGGTCTCCTTGTCGGCGGCGCTGATCATCGCGCCGCTGATGGTGGCCAGGCCTTCGTCCCAGGCGTTGGCCACCTCGTCGGTCCACATCTCGGTGCCGGCGAACTCCCGCAGCGCTGTCTTCAGCGAATTGGCCACGGCCACATAGTGCGCCGGTTGCACGCCGTACTTGCGATGGTCTCGTCCGAGCTGGGCCAGGAAGGGCAGCAGCTTGTCGGGTTCCTCGAGCCGGTCGAGCGCGTAGGAGATCGCCACGATCAGTCGGTCACGCTGGGCATCCATGGCGGCTGGGAAGTAGTCGCGGATAGCGGGATAGTCCGTGAAGAGGATCGAGTAGAACGCCCTCGACAGCTTCTCGGATCCACCTTCTTCCGCGGCAACCGCCTTGAACGTAGTACGGATCAAAGCGACAGTCCGCGAATCCATATGTGTCACAACCTCGTTTCGCCATCGAACGCTAGCCGCGCCGGCGAGTGACGGGCTGGGAGGACACTCGTCAGCAGCCGATGCGAGAAGTCTAGGCGAGGTTTGCCAGCTTAGGAATCGTACTCTTAAACATCACGCATGTAATTCTTGAAATACCAGGCAGTTCCTAGTATTTTCCCATCAAAACCTACCCCAGGCCCGTTAACCGTGGGTGAAAACTTGCCCACGATTCCTCAAAGTATCCGGCATATCAGGCAGCTGGATACGAATGTGCCTGGTAGAGCGACTCTTCCGCTACGGCAACGGCACCCGGCAAGTCGACGCGCCGGGCCATGACACGCGGGGTAGGCATACCGGAGTGGCTGGACAGGCGCAATGAAATGCCGTCCGATTCATCCGAATTCAGCGTCCCGCCAGCAAACTTTTGGGCGTCCACCGTGATAAATCCGCACCTCAGCGCTCCGCACAGCCAGTTCCCGGACAGCAAGACCACGAATAAGTGGGTTGCTGGAGAGTCACCAGCCGGTCGCCGGGGGTTGACCGGAACGACAGAGCCCCCGGGTCGCCCCCACTTCGGTGGAGAACGAACCGGGGGCTCGTCGAATCGGCAGGCGCCGAAAAGCTCAGCGCCGATGTCGTGGCTGCCACACCACGAGTGCGGTACTGCGCGCCGGCGGCGACAGGTCAGGCCGGTAGCCCGCCCGCAACCGCTCCAGCTCCGCACTCATCTCCTCGACGCGGTGCTGCAGCGCCTCCACCTGGTTGGTGAGCTCGATGATGCGCTTGATGCCCGCGAGATTGACGCCCTCGTCCTGCGACAGACGCTGCACCTCGCGCAGCACCTCGACGTCGCGGGCCGAATAACGGCGTCCGCCACCCGAGGTCCGTTGCGGGGTCACCAAACCCAGCCGGTCGTAGGTACGCAGCGTCTGCGCGTGCATTCCCGCCAGCTGAGCAGCCACCGAGATCATGAAGAACTCGGCACGCGAGGTCGCACCCGAAGCCGACTTCGGATCCGGGCCCTCCGCGCCTCTCCCTACGCCCTCCGTGGTCACCCTGCGCTACCTCCTCCGGACGCTGAGCTCGATGTGCGACGACATCAAGCGCCAGCCCATCCTGCACGCGGTTCGAAGCCACTGGCCTTCTCCGCCTCCTGATAACGCTTGAGCGCATCGGTGGCGTCGGAGTCGAGCGATTGCGGCACCGCGACCTTCACCGTGACCAGCAGGTCACCGGCACCGCCCGCCGCGCCGCGCTTGGGCACACCACGACCCCGTACCCGCAGGATACGCCCGTCGGCGGTGCCCGGGGGCACCTTGACGCCGACCCGGCCGTCCAGCGTCGGCACGGAAACCGTTGTCCCCAGAACCAATTCGCTGTAGCTCACCGGGAGCACCAGGGTAAGGTCGTCGCCTTGACGGCCGAAGACCTTGTCCTGGCTGACGTGCACGGTGACAAACAGATCGCCCGAAGGCGCACCGCGCAGACCCGCCTCGCCCTGACCGGCCAGCCGGATCTTCTGACCATCGCTCACGCCCGGTGGGATCCGGACGGTGATGGTGCGAGTCCGGTTCTGGATGCCGGTGCCCGAGCAGTCGGTGCACGGGTCGTCGATGATCGACCCGGTACCCCGGCAGTCGTCGCAGGGCTCGCTGAAACCGAACGCGCCCTGATTACGGCTGACCACGCCCGCACCGTTGCAGTACGGGCACACGCGCGGGCTGGTGCCCGGCTTGGCGCCGCTGCCGTGACAGGTGGTGCAGGGCGAGGGACTCGTCATCCGCAGCGGAACGGTGACGCCTTGGGCGGCCTCGCGGAAACCCAGGGTCGTCTCGGTTTCCACATCGGCACCGCGGCGCGGACGAGCCGCCGCCCGGCCGCCGCCACCGCGGTTGAACAGCCCGCCCAGCAGATCGCCGAGCCCGCCGTCGCCCGCGGCAGCGGTGCCACCGGCCTGTCCGAAGATGTCGCCGATGTTGAAGTCCTGTGAGAAGCCTCCGCCCGCACCGGGACTGAACCCGCCGCCGCCGTAGGCTCGGCCGCCACCGCCGCCGCCCGCGAACATGCGGCGCGTCTCGTCGTACTCCTTGCGCTTGGCCGGATCCGACAGCACGGCATTGGCCTCGCTGACGGTCTTGAACCGCTCCTCGGCCTTGGTGTCACCCGGGTTGGAATCCGGGTGCAGATCGCGGGCGAGCTTGCGGTAGGCCTTCTTGATCTCGTCCTGCGAGGCGCTGGAGGAGACACCCAGCTCCTTGTAGAAGTCCTTTTCGATCCACTCCCGTTGGCTCACCGGGCATCTCCTCCTCTCACGCTATTTATCGTTCGCGTCGGCATCCGAGTCCGATGCCCCCGCGGCCTCGGCGTCGGTTACCCCGACCAGCGCGTGCCGAAGCACCCGGTCGCCGAACCGATAGCCCTTACGCATGACGATGCCGATCACCGGGTCGGCGCCCGAGCCCTCGTGTTGCACTGCCTCGTGCAGCGTGGGGTCGAACGGGTCACCGGCGGCACCGAATTCGACGAGACCCTGCTTGGTGAGCGCGGTCTCGAGCTTGTCGGCGACGGACTTCAGCGGGCCGGTCTCGAGGTCGCCGTGCGCCCTCGCCCGATCCAGATCGTCGAGCACCGCGAGCAATTCGGTGACCACCGACGCCTTGGCGGCATCGATGTTGGCCTGACGGTCGCGCTCGACCCGGCGGCGGTAGTTCGCGTATTCCGCGGTCAACCGCTGCAGATCGGCCGTGCGCTCGGCCAGCTCGTCGTTCTCCGGCTCGACAACCTCGGCGTCGAGGGCGGAGTCCGCCGCCTGGGCGGCCTCCGCGTTCTCGTCCACGGTGTCTTCCAGAATGTCGTCGACCAACTCCTGCTCCGAGGAGTTCGCCTCGGTCATTTCTTGTCCGTGTCGACCGGCTCGTCCACGACCTCCGCGTCGACAACCTGGTCGTCGTCGGCCTGGCTCGGGCCCGCACCGTTGCCCGACTGCGCGTCGGCGGCGGCACTTGCCTCGTAGATCGCCTGGCCCAGGGCCTGCGACTCGGTGGCCAGCTTCTCCACGGCCGACTTCACAGCGGAGATGTCGGTGCCCTCGAGAGCCTTCTTGGCCTCGGCGACCGCGTCCTCCACCTTCGCCAGCTGGTCGGCGGAGACCTGCGAGCCACCCTCGGCAGACTTCTGCTCGCTGATGAACTTCTCGGTCTGGTGCACCAGCGACTCGGCCTGGTTGCGGGTCTCGGCCTCCTCACGGCGCGCCTTGTCCTCGGCGGCGTGCGCCTCGGCGTCGGCGACCATGCGGTCGATCTCCTCCTTGGACAGGCCGGAGCCGTCCTGGATCTTGATCTTGTTTTCCTTGCCGGTGCCCTTGTCCTTCGCGGTCACGTGCACGATGCCGTTGGCGTCGATGTCGAAGGTGACCTCGATCTGCGGCACGCCACGCGGGGCCGGGGGCAGGCCGGTGAGCTCGAAGGAGCCCAGCAGCTTGTTGTGCGAGGCGATCTCGCGCTCACCCTGGAACACCTGGATCTGCACCGAAGGCTGGTTGTCGTCAGCGGTGGTGAAGGTCTCGGAGCGCTTGGTGGGGATGGTGGTGTTGCGCTCGATGAGCTTGGTCATCACGCCACCCTTGGTCTCGATGCCCAGCGACAGCGGGGTGACATCGAGCAGCAGTACGTCCTTGACCTCGCCCTTGAGCACGCCGGCCTGCAGTGCGGCGCCGACGGCGACGACCTCGTCCGGGTTCACGCCCTTGTTCGGCTCACGGCCACCGGTCAGTTCCTTGACCAGCTCGGAGACGGCGGGCATACGGGTGGAACCACCGACGAGCACGACGTGGTCGATGTCGGCCACGTTCAGGCCCGAGTCCTTGATCACGGACTGGAACGGCGCGCGGGTGCGATCCAGCAGATCAGAGGTGATCTTCTGGAACTCCGAGCGGGTGAGCTGCTCGTCGAGGAACAACGGGTTCTTGTCCGCGTCGACGGTGATGTAGGGCAGGTTGATCGAGGTGGACTGGCCCGAGGACAGTTCGATCTTGGCCTTCTCCGAGGCTTCACGCAGACGCTGCATGGCCATCTTGTCCTTGGTCAGGTCGATGCCCGAGGACGCCTTGAACTTGTCGACCAGCCAGGACACGACGCGCTCGTCCCAGTCGTCGCCACCGAGGTGGTTGTCACCGGAGGTCGCGCGGACCTCGACGACGCCCTCGCCGATTTCCAGCAGCGAGACGTCGAAGGTGCCGCCACCGAGGTCGAAGACCAGGATGGTCTGCTCTTTGTCGCCCTTGTCCAGGCCGTACGCCAGCGCGGCGGCGGTGGGCTCGTTGACGATGCGCAGCACGTTGAGACCGGCGATCTGGCCGGCTTCCTTGGTGGCCTGACGCTGAGCGTCTTCGAAGTAGGCCGGGACGGTGATCACGGCGTCGGTGATCTCCTCGCCCAGGTAGGCCTCGGCGTCGCGCTTCAGCTTCATCAGCGTGCGCGCGGAGATCTCCTGCGGCGTGTACTTCTTGTCGTCGATCTCGACGTTCCAGTCGGTGCCGATGTGGCGCTTGACCGAGCGAATCGTGCGGTCGACGTTGGTGACCGCCTGGTTCTTCGCGGGCTGACCGACGAGAACCTCGCCGTTCTTCGCGAAGGCGACGATCGAGGGGGTGGTGCGCGAGCCTTCCGAGTTCGCGACGACGACCGGCTCGCCGCCTTCGAGCACGGCGACGACGGAGTTCGTGGTCCCGAGGTCGATTCCGACCGCACGAGCCATAGTGGTTTCCTCCTGTTTGACGTTCGATTGTTGCAACGCTGAGCGTAGTGGGCTCAATCCTGCCTTCGGAGCCCGCCGCGAGTCAACCTGAAGTTGAGTCCACGGCACTCAAGGTTGTTGATCAGCACAACCAGCAGCTGCGGCGATTCATTCCCACCGCCCGAAAAAATTTCCCGGCCCCCCGGCCATTCTTGCCACGACCACGCTCAACTGCGGCTCCTGACGCGCGATCGTGACAGTGCCGACATCACACCGGCGACCCGACGGCTCGACGCCGGGTTGGGACATCATGGGCGGACCGGTATGTCACAGCAAGGATGGATGCGCGTGTACACAGTTGATCTGCTTGCCGTCGGTCGTGGTCGCGAGGTTGTCGATGCCGCGATCAGCTATGTCGGCGGACTCGGATTTCGCGTTCTCGGGTCGACCGTCGACGAGGAGGCGCTCTCGGTTCTCGGGCGGGAGCGGGTTCGCCTGCTGGTGATCGGCGGTGGGGTCGAAGCCGAATCCCGGACTCTGCTCACGGCCGCGGCCACGCAGCGGGGCACCACGGTGGTCCAGGCCGAGCGAGCCGGACGCGGGGTCGAGCAGTACCTCGCCGAGGAGGTAGTTCCGGTACTGAGCGGGCAATCGCACTGAGTGCTCTACGCCGATAGCGCTGCGAACCAGGACGATCGAGAGCTAGCTTCGGTCGTATGCGTGCATCGATGAGCAGGGTTCAGTGGAAGCGGGCTTTCGGCGGGGTGGCCGTGGTCGCCGCGCTGGCCGGGGGCGGAATGGCCGGATCGGCGGGAAGCGCGATGGCCGACAGCGGGGTAGCCGTCGCCGACGACGGATGCACCTTTTCTTCCCTCGGGGGATCGTGCACCGATCCGGGACCGGTGGGCAACGCCCTGATCGCGATCCGGGAGTTCGCGACGAGTTTGGGCTACGGGACCGGAAGTTCTTCGGGGACCGCCTACTTCCTCTGACCAGCGAGCAGGCCGGCCCTCACCGGGGAAGTTCGGCCAGTATCCCTTCGGCACTGCGGGCGGCGGCGCGGCACGCGGTGGCGGTCGCTTGGTCGGCCAGCGGGTGCGCGGCGCGGGCTCGCCAGGTACGGACGGCGGCGAAAGCCGTGGCACGCAGGGATTCCAGGTCCGCGTCGGCGGGCAGGCCGAGCCGAAGATGCGCCGCCACACCCGCGCCGCCGAGAACCCGGTGCAGGTCGGCGAGCACCGGTGGGGGCAGGGGTAGTTCGTCGGTGCGCAGGCGGCCGAGCAAGCGCAGTTCGGCGAATCCGTGCACGTCGGCGAGCCGCGCCCGCACGCGTGGCCGCAGGCGATCGGCTACGGCTCCGGGATAGGCGGCCAGGATCCGGTCCAGGGTGCTCAGCGCCGAATGCGCCTTCAGTTCGTCGGCACGCTGGCCGAATTGAAGCTCCAGCACCGAGCGCAGTTCCTCGATGCCGCTGCGGGCCGCGAGTTCCGCTGCCAGCGAGGAAGAATCGCGAACACCCAGCCGAATCAGCATGGTAGCCATGCGGATACCGAACAGACCGAAGCGGTCCACGAGCTGCGCGCGCAGTTCCGGGGCCACCGGCAGCGCGATATCGGCGCGGGCGAACCGGTCTGCCGAGAGCAACGCGATCCCGAGATCCTCCGCGGGCACCGTCGACAACGCCTCGAAGGCCGCGAACTCCGGCTGCCGCAGGGTGGAGGCCGCGAATGCGAGCAAGCCCGCCACCGGGATCACCGCCTGGCACAGACCTGTTCGTTCCAGCTCACCGGCGAACCTGGTGGCGATATCGCGTGCCGAATGCAGCGCGTCGATCCGGCCGGAACCGATCTCGTCGGCCCGCGACACCACACCGATCACGCCGAGCGGGCCCGCGCCACCGGCCCCCGCCCCGATCTGCTCGAGAAAGCGCACGTCGGCGGCGTCGAGACGGCGCAGCAGATAGACCACGGCATCGGCCCCCGGCACCGCGATCGACGCGGCGCCAGCTCGCGAATCACCCTCGGTATCAGTGGGAGTGAGCAACCGCGCCGTGCGCAGCGACACCTCACGCGAGAGCGACGACGTGCCCGGAGTATCGATGATGGTGGTCTGCGACAACGCGGCCGACGGCCAGCCGACCTCGAGGTGGTCCACCTCGCGCGGGCTGTGCGCATTCCAGTTCAGGCCGTTCAGGTCGAAGGTGAGACCGTTCGTGCCGCCGCCGCGGCGCACGATCACATTCGCGCGCGAACCGTCGGCCGCGTGCGCGGTGACGGTGGGAGTGGCGCCGTCGCGATACCAGGTGACGACCCTTGTGCACTCAGTGGCATCGGTCGGCGCGACAGCCTCGCCGACCAGCGCGTTCAGCAGCGTCGACTTGCCCGCCTTGATCGAACCCGCCAACGCCACGCGCAGTGGCTCACGCAATCGGTATTCGCATTCGGCCAGCAGCGTGCGTGCGTACTCGTCGCGGCCGAACGCCCGCACCGCCGCGCCGACCAGTTCGTGCGCCTCGGCCAGGATCCTCGGAGTGGTCCGGTCGCCGGGCGCGGCGGTGTCGAAACGGTGGGTCACCCAGATACCGTACCGTCAGCCTGTCTCGGTTCGATCTGCATCGATTCCGCGTAACGGCGCAGCTCGGCGACCGCGTGCAGTTGGCGTTCCAGCACGACGGTGCGCTCCGCGCGGTGCGCGGCCGCCATCGCCGCCGCCTCCTGTGCGGCCCGCAGCGAAGCGTCGATCGAGCGCAGACTTCGTTCGGCCACACCGGCGAAGTGATCGCGCAGCGCACGGTGGATGCGGTGCAGCCGGTCCTTGGTGTCCTTGGCCGCCTGGAACGCCACGTCGTCGAGAAACCGGCGCACCTCCCCGTTGGCTTCGATACGCCGGCGCGCCAACCTGGCCGACTTGTCGTCGCGATAGGCCTTGCCGCCGACGATGAGACCCGCGCCGAGCGAGATCGGGTTGAGCATGGCCAGCCCGGCGAAGGTGGTGGCCAGACCGATCATCAGCACACCGCCATAGGAGCCGCGCATACCGACCAGCACTTTGCTCGTGAAACCGATGTCCGGTTCCAGATCTGCCAGGGAACCGGAGCTGACCAGGCCGCTCTTCTCGTCCATCCCGGCGTGCACTTGCGGCAGGTCGACCGCGCCGACCTCCCTGAAGTGGTCCGCGATCCGTTCGGCGAGCATTTCGGCGCGGCGATGGGTCAGGACGAGGTTGTCGCCGAGCGCGGTGTCGACGGACCCGGTCAGCCATTCGGTGATCGCGCCCCAATGCCTGCCGGGGTCGTTCTCGTCGATCCACTCCTGGCCGGTGCGGGCGATGCCGCGCAAGCGGTCGCGCAGATCGTGGTCGACGTCGCCGACGAGGTCGGTGATGCCGTCGGTGAGGGTCTGCTGCCAGCTCGCGGTGCGGCGCTGCAGGTCCTCGGCAGCCGCGCGCGCCGACTGCAACTCGGTGACCGCGGCCGTCGCGCCGGCCGGGTCGCGCAGCGCGACCAGCTCGCTGCCCAGCGCCAACGCCAGATGCTCTGCTGCCGAATGCAATTCGCGAGCCACTGCCTGCCGCGAGACCGCCTGATCGCGGGCGACCACCCGATCGCGCAGGAACCCGAACAGCACGCCGAAACCGGACTCCCGGCCGAGTTCCGCGTCCTGCAGACGCAGGGCGTGCGCCCGCAGCAGCGCCGACACCGGGATCAGCGTGACGTCGGCTCGCGCACGCGCGAGATGGGAGCGGTCGGCCTCGAGCACCTGACGCCAGTGCGGATACAGGTCCGTCTTGGTGAGCAAAACGGCTACCGCCGGACACATTTCGCGGATCTGCCGGACGAAAGTGAGCTCGGGTTCGGTGAGCTCGGTGGAGGCATCGGACAGGACGAGCACCGCGTCGGCGGCGGCCGCCAGGCTGAGTACGCCTGCGGCGCCGACACTTCCGTGCCCGCCGACGCCGGGGGTGTCGATCAGGACGATGCCGTCGGCGAGCAACTGGCTCGGCAGCTCGGCCTCGATCCGGACGATCTGCCTGCCCTGCGCCAGCGGGCTGCGGCTGTCGACGTCACCGATCTCGTCGAACGGGAGCTCGACCCGCGATTCGTCGGCGCCCGGTGCGGTGAGCACCAGGTAGGCCCGCCGCTGCTCGCCGTAGGACAGTTGCAGCGGAAGGACAGTGGTCACGTCGTCGCCGACCCGGCACACATCCGAACCGAGCAGTGCGTTCACGAACCGGCTCTTGCCCTGACCGAGCTGACCGGTGACGACGATCCGGTGCCGCGGGTCGCGCACCCGCTCGGCCACCTTCTCCAGGCGGCCGACCAGGTCGTCGCGGCCCGCGGCGTGTGCCGCCGCGACGGTGTCGGACAACACCGTCGTCAGCGGCACAGCGTTCGGTGCGAGCATCGCCATCACAGCGCCCGTTTCGCTCAGTGGAACAGTCCGTCGGTGTGCACGTCGGCACCGGTATCGGTGACGGTACTCGACTCACCGAACAGCGACGCTTCGGTGCCGCCGAGGCTGGAACCGTGCAGACCGGAACCGAATGCGCTCGACACGTCGACGGCGGACCAGGTGTCGGCCGCGGTGGTGACCGCGCCCTGCGTCGTCGCGCCTGCCGTGCCGGACGCGTCGATCTGGGTTGTCGTCTGGCCGGAGAGGTCGCCGACCGCGGCGGTGCCGCCCTGCGCGGTGCCGTCGACGGCGGAGGTGACGCCGCCTGCGAACTCGGTGCCGCCGGTCAACGCGCCCGACAGCCCGGCGTCGCCGAGCCCACCGAGTCCGGTCTCGAGGCCGGTTCCTGTTTCGGCGCCGCCGGTCGCGGAACCGGTCAGGCCGATGCCGGATTCCACGGCACCGGTCAGCCCGGTCTGCGCACCGCCGACCGCGGAACCCGCCAGCCCGGCGCCCGCATCGGCGACACCGGTCAGACCCGCCTGCGCGCCACCGGCCGCCGATCCGGCAAGACCCACACCGGACTCGAGACCAGCTTGCGCGCCGCCGGTAGCGGAACTCGCAAGACCCACACCGGATTCGACGGCACCGCTCAGTCCCGCCTGCGCACCACCGGCAACGCCGGCGCCGACCGAGGCCGCGCTGTCGAGGCCGCCCTGCAGACCAGTGGTCAGGCCGATCCCTGTCGTGGTGGACAGCGCTGACTCGACCCCGGTCGTGACCTGGCCCGAGCCGCCGCCGGTCAGCAGTCCGCCGACACCGAATTCGGTACTCGCCTCGCCATTGCCTCCACCGGTGAAGCCGCCGATCAGCTCGGTGCCCGCCGATGCGGCACCGCCCAGCCCGGTTTCCAGTCCGGTGCCGAACTCCGCGCCCGCGCCGACCACACCGTCGAGCCCGGTGATCGCCGTGGTGGTCGCGGCGGCGCCGAGCCCACCCGCGGCCTGCGCCCCCGCGTTGCCCACCGCGGCGAGCCCGCCGTTGACGCCTGCCCCGAGCCCACCTACCGCGGTCGTCGTCCCGCTCAGCCCGGCCTCGAGACCACCGCCGAGACCAGCGGCGGCATCGACCGCGCCGTCCAAGCCTGCGGCGACATCGCCGCCCGCGGCCGCTGCCCCGCTCAGCGCGCCGTCCAGATCAGCACCCACCGCACCGGTCAGCGCGCCACCGAGACCTGCTCCGGCACCGACCGCGCCGTCCAGGCCCGTCGCGACATCGGCACCCGCGCCGGCCGCACCCGAGAGCACGCCGCCCAGTCCGATACCCGCGCCTGCCACGCCACTCAGCGCAGCATCCAATCCGGTCTCGAGATCGGCGCCTGCGCCGACCGCGCCGTCCAGCGCCCCGCCGAGTCCAGCGGCAAGGTCGCCACCGGCACCGACCGCACCACCGAGGCCGGCAGCCAAGTCACCGCCAGCGCCGACCGCACCGTTCAGCGCACCGTCGAGCCCGGCACCGAGGCCGACCGTGCTTGTCAGCGCACCGTCGAGTCCCGCACCGAGATCGCCGCCCGCGCCCACCGCACCGTTCAGCGCCCCGCCGAGCCCAGCGGCAAGGTCGCCACCGGCACCGACCGCACCACCGATGCCGGCAGCCAAGTCACCGCCAGCGCCGACCGCACCGTTCAAACCAGCAGCAAGATCGCCACCCACGCCGACCGCACCGTTCACAGCACCGCCAATGCCGGCCGCGAGATCGCCACCAACACCGACCGCACCATTCAGACCAGCAGCAAGATCCCCACCGACACCGACCGCACCGTTCACAGCGCCACCGATACCAA
>JACIXH010000127.1 GCA_014360565.1 Nocardia sp. | reverse complement strand
GCCAAGAGCAAGAGCCTCCAGCAGCTGAAAGTGCAGCTGGCCGATCAAGTTTCAGCATCGGTCGCGCGGGCGACCGCAGGCGCCGAACGCGCGCCGGCGACGGTGTGGACCTTGGAATCGCTCGGTTCGGTGGCCTCGACGGTGAGCCGCGAAGTCGCAGGGCAGACGGTGACGGGGTATCCGGCCCTCGTTCCCGAGGGCGACGGTGTGGCGGTGCGTGTGCTCAGCTCGCCCGCGGAGCAGGCGGCCGCGATGCGCGCCGGCGTGCGCACACTGCTGCTCGCGGCGATCCCCACTTCCACGCGTGCGGTGACCGCCGGACTACCGGCCCGAGATCGGCTGGCACTGAGCCAGAACCCCGACGGTTCGCTGGACAAGCTGGTCGAGGACTGTCGCGTCGCCGCCGCCGACGAACTGATCGCCGCGGCAGGCGGCCCGGTTCGCTCGCCTGCGGAGTTCGACGCGCTGGTGGCCACCGTGCGACCACAACTGTCCACGGCGGTCCTCGCGCTGATCCGCACTGTCGTGCCGGTGCTCGCCGCCGCCCAGCAGGCGCGTGCCGCGCTGGCCGACACCCTCGAAACCGATATCGCCGACGATGTGGGTCAGCAGCTCGACGACCTGTTGTTCCCCGGTTTCGTCGCCGAATGGGGCCGGGTACGGCTGCGTGAACTCCCGCGCTACCTGCTGGCCGCGGCGCAGCGCCTGGAATCGCTGCCCGGTTCCGCGGTGCGCGACCGGCAGGCGATGATCGAAGTCGATCGCATGCTCGCCGCCTACGACAAGCTCGTTCGCGCGCTGCCCCCCGGTCGCAAGAACGCCCGCGAGGTCACCGAGATCTGGTGGATGATCGAGGAACTGCGCGTGAGCCTGTTCGCCCAGAAACTGGGCACGCCGTACCCGGTCTCGGCCAAACGCATCGAGAAGGCGATCAGCGCCATCCGTCGCTGAGAGCTGGGCGGGCATCGCCTGAACGTGTCTGCGTCGGCTGCGAGCGAAGGCTGTAGTCGCTGGAGGACGACGACCGGCGCGCAGCGATGCGGTCAGATCGAGATCAGTCCGTGGCGGCGACGGCGGCAGCCGCGCGAGCCGCGCGCATCTCGGTGATCTCGCGTTCGAAATCGGCTGCGCTGGTGAAGGATCGGTACACCGAGGCGAAGCGCAGATACGCCACTTCGTCCAGGTCGCGCAGGGGGCCGAGGATGGCCAGGCCGACCTCGTGGCTCGGCACCTCGGGAGAACCCTTGGCGCGCACCGCATCTTCGACCTGCTGGGCCAGCAGGTTCAGCGCATCGTCGTCGACTTCACGACCTTGACAGGCCCGGCGTACACCGACGATCACCTTCTCGCGACTGAACGGCTCGGTGACGCCACTGCGTTTGACCACCGACAGGATCGCGGTCTCGACCGTGGTGAACCGGCGCCCGCAGCTCGGGCAGGAACGACGGCGGCGGATGGCGGTCCCCTCCTCGGCTTCCCGCGAGTCGACCACGCGCGAGTCGGGGTGTCGGCAGTACGGGCAATGCATCCGAGGGGTTCCTTCGTCGATAAGATGAAGTGCGCATCTTATTCCATGGCTCTTGACAGGATACCGGTCAGGATGGCATTACCTGCCACTGCGTGGTCAGGTCCGCGATGATGTCGGGCAGCCGGGCGAGCAACCGTCCCCGATCGAGCTTGACGGCGAACGGCTCGCGATACACCGATGCCGCACGCGCCGGGTCGGTCGCGAGATCGTGATGGCGTGGCAGCAGATCGGCGGTGATGTAGTCCCAGCGGGTCTCGCGGTCGGCCCAGTTGAACGCGGGCAAGGGCATCCGCAGCCCCAGCGGCCCGCCCGCGGCGATCGGCGACCACACCGTGACCGGGGCGTAGACGCCGGGAGCACGGGTGCCGGGAACCGCGGGTTTGCCCGCGACGGTGGTGACATAGGTGAGCACCCGACCCATACCGGCACGCCCGCGCGCGGTGACATCCCACTGGTCGGCGATGATCTGGTTCTGTTCCCGATCGGCCATGGCGACCAGCGCGTCGGCGCGGCCCGCTTCGGTGCCGCCGTCGATCCCGGACCAGGCCGCTCGCATGCCGTCGTCGAGCACGCCTGCCGCGTACATCTCGTCGATGCCCGCCATGCCGTCGGCGAGGTAGGCCTCGTGCATGGGAACCAGGTCGATGAAGATGTGTTTCTGCATGATCATCAATCGGGTCTGATACCACGCGAGATCGGCGGCGGTCAGCCGCGGGCCGAGGGCCGCCAGGCCGGTGATATCGGCGGGGACCCCGATCAGCAGTTCGGGCGGGGTGGCGCGAAGCAGGTCCGCGACTACGTTGCCGAGTTCATGGATTCCGCCCACCGAGACGACCCCGGCGACGTCGCCCACGTCGTAGAAGCCCGCGGCGAAGGACGCGCCCGCGATACCCGCCATGCCCGCCCAGTAGAGGTCCGACCGTGTGGCGGCCAGGCGGAAGTAGTTCACATACACCTGGCTGAAGGTGGCGGAGTTGGCCGCGACGCCACGCTCGGGCGCCCAGGCTTGCAGGTCGATGTCGGCATTGTCGGTGGCGAGCACCAGCCAATACTGGTGCAGCAGCGTGGCATACCGGCTCGGGTCGATGCCGTCGGCGCGTGCCTGGGTCAGTGCCTCGCGCAGGGGTGGCTGCGCGGTCGGCAGCTGCGGATGCAGCCCGCCACCGTATTCGCCGTCACCGTTGAGGGCGGGCAGATCGAGGTACCCGGCATAGGAGGGAACCGCGTGCGCGACGGGTGTCAGCAGCGCGCCGAGCACCACACCGAGCAGCAGAGCGATCGAGTAGCGGCGCACCGAGACCTCGCATCCGGGTTCGACCGGGGCCCCCGCCCCGATTCAGGATGCTCGACACGGTAGCAACGTGTTCTAGTTTCAGGGCGTAATTCGTCGATACCGACGATCTGTGCTCGCTACCGAAACGCCGCGAAGACAGTTCGGGCACAGCCTTTTCCGTTCACCGACCCGGCTCGAACCGTGCGCCGGACCCCGTCTGCTCCGACGTTGCCGGGATCGTCGAGTCGATGTGATCGACGAAACTGCCCGCGCGAACATGGGCGAGCCCGAGAAACGCCACGACGATCAGCGCGGTCACCAGCGCGGTGACGGCCAGCGCCGCGAAGCCCGCCTTGGCCTGCTCGACCCGGCGCAGCGGATGTACACCCCGCGCGGGGCCGACAGGTACGCGACCGCGCCCGTACAACGAGAGCTCACTGCGCTGCGCGCGATGCCGGGGGCCACGATCGGCCGCCGGACGAGCGATCTCGCGGACCCGGCGCGCCGGTGCACTGCGCGGCACGGTGGCGAAGGCGAGATCGAGCTCGGCGTCGGTGAGTTCGATGCGCCGTGCGACACGGACGATGTCGGCGGGGTCAGTGGCCGACCGGCCGTCGGCGGGCGCGCTCAACACACCGGATCGAACGATACTGCGCGCGAGCTCCGCAGGCGCCGGGGCGGGACGTGCGGGCAGCGAGGCCGGCGCGTCGACCACCTGCCGCTCGGGGCTCGCGGGACGCGGCGCCGACGGCCGGACCAAAGCGAAAGGCCGTGGGGAGCGGGCGCTCCGGCGCCGGCGGAGCATCGGCTCCGGCGCGGCAGTGGGATCGAAGGAACGTAAGGCGCTGGCTGCTGTGCTCATCGGAAGAACCTCCGGGGTGGTGTGCTCCGCTGCTGCGAGAAAGTACTGGTGAGGCGGCTACGCCTCCCGCTGTTCGAACACCTGTGCGATGAACTGATGTTCGATTTCTACCAGATCCCGGCGCCGCTGTCAGCACGAAACGCCCGACATGCTCGAACAGATGTTTGATAGTTCGGCGTGGCCGGACTAGCCTCGAGATGGCGAATTCGACAACTCAGAAGGGCGGGACACGGTGACCCACACAGACGACACGGGTGACGAAAGCGGCACCGGCACCGTCACATCGGGATCCGGGACGGATCTCACCGTGCGTCAACGCACGGTCCTCGATGTCATCCGGTCCTCGGTGACCGAACGGGGCTATCCGCCCAGCATCCGCGAGATCGGCGACGCGGTCGGCCTCACCTCCACCTCCTCGGTGGCCCATCAACTGCGTGCCCTCGAACGCAAGGGCTACCTGCGCCGCGATCCGAACCGGCCACGCGCGGTGAATGTCCGCGGGCTCGACGAAGCGGTGCGCTCGGTCACCACGCTGCCGCAGCAGACCGAAGAAGCCGACCCGAGCCGCCCGACGCCGACGTTCGTTCCGGTGCTCGGCAGGATCGCCGCCGGTGGCCCGATCCTGGCCGAGCAGGCCGTGGAAGATGTGTTCCCACTGCCGCGCGAACTCGTGGGCGAGGGTTCACTGTTCCTGCTCAAGGTCGTCGGTCAGTCGATGGTCGACGCGGCCATCTGCGACGGCGACTTCGTCGTGGTGCGCCAGCAGAACGTCGCCGAGGGTGGTGACATCGTCGCCGCGATGATCGACGGCGAAGCCACCGTGAAGACCTTCAAGCGCACCGGCAAGGAGGTGTGGCTGATGCCGCACAATCCGCACTTCGAGCCGATCCCCGGCAACGACGCGCAGATCCTGGGCAAGGTCGTCACGGTCATCCGCAAGATCTAGCGGCGCGCGCTCGCGGTCATTTCCCAGATCAGCAGCTCGGCGGCGGTCACGGCGGTCACGCGGTGGCCGCCGGTCGCGGTCAGACGCACCGCATCGCCCTGCTCCAAGGTGCCGTAGCCCTCGTAGTCGACGGTGCCACGCGCGAGAAAGATGTGCCCGTAGGGCGCGTCGGGGACCGTGATCGCCTGGCCGGGATCCAACCGCGCGACGTGGAAGGCGGCATCGCGGTTGCCGATGCCGATCGCCGCCTCGCCGCGATCGCGCGGCATGCCCGAGGCCACCACCACCAGTGTGTTGCGGGCCAGTTCGCCCTCGATATCGACTTCTTGGTAACTCGGCGCGATACCGGACGTGTCCGGCGGAATCCACATCTGCACCACATGCAGCCGCTGCTTCTCGCGGTGGCCCGCTCCGTTGCGCTCCGAATGCAGGATGCCGGTACCCGCGCTCATCCGCTGCGCGAGGCCGGGACGGATCACCCCCGCGTTGCCCGCCGAATCCTGGTGCACCACCGTGCCTTCCAATACCCAGGTGAGGATCTCGGTGTCGCGATGCTGATGGGTGTCGAAGCCCTCGCCGGGATCGACGATGTCCTCGTTGTGCACGAGCAGCAGTCCGTGCGCGTAATCCTCGAGCACGAAATTGCCGGAGACCGGGAAGGACTGCCGCGAGTCGAGCCATTCGTTGCGCCAGCGCCTGCGATCGGCACCGGGCACGACCTGCACTTGTTCGGTCACGATCATCGCCACCCTCTCGATATCCGGACCCCGGTCCGTATAGTGGAGGTAACGCGATCGGCGCCGCGGGAATTCCGTCCCCTGCCGGCGCCGATCGCGTCTATCGCACGATTGCGCTCACCACGGCAGAGCGTTGCGCAGGCGCCCGGCCAACGTGCGGCCGGTGTCGCGGTCGCGCTCGTTGAACAAGAACTGCATTTCCTCCTCGAGCCCCTTGCGCACCACATCGCGCAGGTCCGCGGCCGCACCGTCGAGATCGGCGGCATCCATCCACGCGGTGGGGTCGATGGGGGCGCCCGCCGAGAAGTAGAACCGTTCCGGCCGGGGCAACAGCGTCGGACCGACACCCTTGACCAGCGGCGGGTTCAGTTCGGGATTGATGCCCAGCAGGCGGCAGGTCCAGCGCAGCGGTGCCATCACCGGATGTTGACCGTCGAACACGATGTCGTAGGCGTCGTCGATACCGATCATCGCCAGCGGCACGATCGGCACCCCGGCCTGAATCGCCATGCGCGCGAAACCGGTGCGGCCCTCCCACTTGAGCACATACTTCTCACCCTTGCGGCGGATCGCCTCACGGCCGCCGCCCGGGAACACCACCACCGCCTCCCCGCGCTCGAGCAGCGCGAGGCAGTTCGATCGGGTGCCGCGGACAGCGCCGAAATGGTGCAGGAAGTTCCGCACGCCGGGCACCATCAACACGTGCTCGGCCAGTCCACGGACCAAACGGCCGCGCTCGCGCAAGATCTCCGGCAGGAGCAGCGGCGCGTCGATCCCGCCGAGCAGGTTGTGGTTGGCCACGATCAGCACCGGCCCCTCGGCCGGAATATTGTCCAAGCCGTAGAACTTCGGGCTGGTCCACGCCCGCAGCGGCGCCAGCACCGCCTCGAAAGCGCGAATATCCCATTCACTCGGCGCCGGGCTCAGCGGCGCTCCATCCGAGAGAACACCCCCCGAAAGGACAGGGTCGCCCTCCGCAACCCTGTCCCCCGGCGCAATTTGCGTACGTTGACGGTCGTTCGACATAACACCCTCCTGCTGTCGACATTCGACCATAGCGCCCGAAAATGCCCGTGTCGCATCGACATTTGTCCGCAACCGGCGGGCAAATTCGCGAAAAAGATCAGCTGATCTCCGACTCGGCAGGACCGGCGTGCGCGTACTCCGACAGGGCCGCCGCCAAGGCGTGCGGCACCCGCGCGCGAACCCGCGTGCCACCCTCCTCGTGCTCGGCGGTGACGATCCGGCCGTCGGCGTGGATCCGGGCCAGCAGGTCGCCGCGGCTGTAGGGCAGCAGCACGCTGATGTCGACATCGAGCCCGCCGAGCACCTCCGACAGCCGCTCGCGCAACTCCTCGATGCCCGCGCCGGTCTGCGCCGAGACGAAGGCCGCGTTCGACAGCATGCCGCGCAACCGGGTGAGCTCGTTGGGGTCGGCGGCGTCGATCTTGTTGACCACCAGCAGCTCCGGCGGCGCCTGCGTGCCCTGCTCCTTGATCACATCGGTGATCACCTCGCGCACCGCTCTGATCTGCTCGAGCGGCAGCGGGTCGGCGCCGTCGACGACGTGTAACAGCAGGTCCGCGTCGGTGACCTCTTCCAGCGTGGAGCGGAAGGCCTCGACGAGCTGGGTCGGCAGGTGCCGAACGAAGCCCACGGTGTCGGTGAACACCATTTCGCGGCCGTCGTCGAGCGCGGCCCGGCGGGTGGTCGGGTCGAGGGTGGCGAACAGGGCGTCCTGCACCAGCAGGCCCGCACCGGTGAGCGCGTTCATCAGACTCGACTTGCCCGCGTTGGTGTAGCCGACGATCGCGATCGAGGGCACCCCGCTCTCGCTGCGGCGCGCGCGCATGGTGTCGCGGGCGGTCTTCATCTCGCGGATCTCCCGGCGCAGCTTGGCCATCCGCTCACGGATGCGGCGCCGGTCGGTTTCGATCTTGGTCTCACCGGGGCCACGCAGACCGACACCACCGCCGCTGCCGCCCGCCCGGCCACCGGCCTGACGCGACATCGACTCACCCCAGCCGCGCAGCCGAGGCAGCATGTACTCCATCTGCGCCAGCGCCACCTGAGCCTTGCCCTCACGAGAGGTGGCGTGCTGGGCGAAGATGTCGAGGATCAGCGCGGTGCGGTCGATGACCTTCACCTTGACGACCTTCTCCAGCGCGGTGAGCTGCGCGGGGGTGAGTTCACCGTCGCAGATCACGGTGTCGGCGCCGGTGTCGAGCACGACCGTGCGCAACTCCTCGGCTTTGCCGGAACCGATGTAGGTGGCGGGGTCGGGCTTGTCCCGACGCTGGATGAGCGCTTCGAGCACCTCCGAGCCCGCCGTCTCCGCGAGCGCGGCCAGCTCGACCATGCTGGCCTCGGCCTGGGCGGAGCTACCGGTGGTCCAGACACCGACCAGCACGACGCGCTCGAGGCGCAGCTGGCGGTACTCGACCTCGGTGATGTCGGTGAGTTCGGTGGACAGCCCGGCGACGCGGCGCAGCGAGCTGCGCTCGTCGAGCTGCATCTCGCCACGGGTCGGCTCGGCCGCCCAGCCGGGCTGTTTCATGCGGGCAGCGTGGCGGGCCAGCGCATCGTCGACGTCGCCGCGCTCGGCGGCGACATCGGGATCGGCCCCGTCGGGCTGCTCGGCCGATGTGGGTTCTGTGGGTTCTACTGGTTTCGTCATACGTTCTCCATGCTGCCACGTCGAGGTGACAGCGTGCACGCGGTTATCGCCGTTACTGCGCGTCCCACCAGTCCCGCGACAAGATGCCCGAGGCCGGCAACACCGACGGACCGCGCATCCAGGCCCGTCCCTGCTCGATCTCGACCCGCACCTGACCGCCCGGCACGCGCACGGTGACGCCGCCGGATCCGGTCGCCACCGACACGCCTGCCGCGCTCAACGCGGCCGCGGCCGCGGCGACGGTCCCGGTCCCGCACGAACGCGTCTCGCCGACGCCACGTTCGTAGACCCGCATGTCGACGGCATTGTCGGCGTCGAGCGCGGTGAGGATCTCGACGTTGACCCCGTGCGGGAACAGGTCGGGGTCGAAGCCGGGCGACACGCTCAAATCCAGATCGGCGAGCGTCGCGGCGGTCAGGTCGACGTCCACGCAGGCGAGGTGGGGATTGCCGACGTCGATGCCGACGCCGGCCAGCGCCGAGCCTGCCAGCGTGGCGGTGGAGGGCCCGAGCTCGCGCACGACACCCATGTCCACGGTGATCTCGCCGTCGGTCGGCCCCGCCGCGTGCACGAGCACCGGACGGGCGCCGGCGCGACTGCCGATCACGTACTCGGTCCGAGTTTCGAGACCGTTGGCGTTGAGGTAGTGGGCGAAAACACGAATTCCGTTGCCGCACATCTCGGCGATGGAGCCGTCGCCGTTGCGATAGTCCATGAACCAGTCGTCGGCGCCGACGCCCTCGGGCAGCGCCGTCAGGACACCGGCCCCGAGCAGCGCACCGGCCTTCGCCACCCGCAGCACGCCGTCGGCGCCCAGCCCGCGCTGCCGGTCGCACAGCGCGGTGACTCGTTCGGCGGTCAGGTCGAGACGCACCTCGAGGTCGGGCAGCACCACGAAGTCGTTCTGGGTGCCGTGGCCCTTGCTGAATTCGATGTCGGACACGCTGTTCATTCTGCGCTGTGCCCGGACTCGGCGCGTTACCGGGCGAAGGTGCGCCGCTGTCTGGCGATCTCGTAGAGGCTGATCGCCCCCGCCGACGGCGCGCCGAGCGAGCTCGCGGTGCCGCCCATCGGAATGGTGACCAGGTCGTCACAGGCCTCGGCCCAGGCCGAGCTCATGCCGGTGGTCTCGTTGCCGACAACCAGGATGGTCGCCTCGGTGAAGTCGTGGTCGTAGATGGTGCCCGGCGCGTGTTCGTCGGTGCCGACGATGCGGGTGGGGATGCCACGCGCCGCCTGGCGGTCACGGAATTCGAGCACCTGGGCTGCGCCCGCCGCGCGCAGCACCGGCATCGCGAACAGCGAGCCGGTCGAGGCGCGCACCGCCTGCGGGTCGAACTGGTCGGCGCCGTGGCCGGTGACGATCACCGCGGACGCGCCGAACGCATCGGCGGAGCGGACCAGGGTGCCGAGGTTGCCGGGCGAGTTCGGGCGGTCGAACACCACGACGACCGGCGCGTCCTCCCCCGGCTCGCCGGGTGCGAAGTCGGCCAGATCCGGGTGCTGCGACACCGCCACCGCCACGATCTCGGGCGAGCCGGCCGCCTTCTCCCCCAGCTCGGCCATCAGCTCGGGGACCAGGCCGACCTGCGGCACATCGGCGGTGTCGAGAATCTCGCGCGCCCAACTCGACAGCTCCGGGCCGCCGAGCCGGTAGAGCAGGGTTTCCAGAGGCCAGTCGTTGGCCAGCGCCTGGGTGATCGGGCGCACGCCTTGCACGAGGAACCGGCCGTCACGATGACGTTTGGTCCGGTTGTTGAGGTAGGCCTGCCACACCTGCACCGAGGCGTTGCGGGTACTCACTCGTCGGGTCACTGCGCTGTCCGTCCTGTCGGGTCGGTGTTCGCTGCGGAGAGCACGGCCAGCGCGGTCGCGGCGAGCTCGGGATCGGCGCCGTCGACCCAGGAAATCCTGGGGTCGCGGCGAAACCACGACCGTTGCCGTCGCACGTAGCGGCGGGTGCCGATCAGGGTGCGTTCGCGGGCGTGGTCGAGGTCGTATTCGTTGTCGAGATAGGCCAGCACCTGGGCGTAGCCGATGGCGCGGCGCGCGGTCAGACCCTCGCGCAGGCCGACCTCCAGCAAGCCGCGCACCTCGTCGACCAGGCCGGAATCGAACATCAGCGCGGTGCGCGTCAGGATCCGGGCATCGAGGGCAGCGGTCTCGCGGTCCACGCCGAGGATCGCGGTGTTCCACCGTGGGGTGCCGATGGTCGGCGCCGAGGCAGCGAACGGGCGGCCGGTCAGCTCCACGACCTCGAGCGCGCGCACCATCCGCCGGCCGTCGGTGGGCAGGATGGTGGCCGCGGCCGCCGGGTCGGCCTCTCGCAGCGCCGCGTGCAGCGCCCCCACCCCGCGCTCGGCCAGAAAGGTCTCCCAGCGGGCCCTGACCTCGGGATCGGTGGCGGGGAAACCCCACTCGTCGAGCAGCGCCTGCACGTACATCATCGAGCCGCCGACGATGACCGGCGTTTTCCCGCGCGCCATGATGTCGTCGACGACGGCGCAGGCGGCGCTCTGGTAAGCGGCGACGGTCGCGGTCTCGGTGACGTCGAGGACGTCGAGGAGGTGGTGGGCGATGCCGCGACGCTGATCCGGCGGCAGTTTCGCGGTGCCGACATCCATCCCGCGATAGAGCTGCATCGCGTCGATGTTGACGATCTCGCCGTCGAGTTCCTGGGCCAGATCGAGCGCGAGATCGGACTTGCCGGTGGCGGTGGGACCGACGACCGCGATCGGTCTACTCGTCACCGGTCACCGTCCTGTCCGCGGGTTGCCACACACTCACGTCGTAGCCGACGCCATAGGGTGCGCCCTGGTACAGGGTACGGACGCGCGGATCGGCGTAGTCCGCCGCGAACAGACCGCCGAGCACCTGGTAGGCGGCACGTCCGTCGACGAGCAGTTGCGCGCACAGCTGCGGCTCCAGTGTGGCCAGCCCGGCCCGCGAACCCGTACGCAAGGCGGTGTCGAGATCACGCTGCAGCGCGGGGGCCCGCTCGTCGAGATAGCCAGGCGCCGCGACCGTCAAGGTCGCCGCACCGTCGGCGACGACGAGCACCGCGCACGGGTGCGGGTCAGTGTCGAGTTCGGCTCGCAGCGCCGCTCCCGCCGCCGCGCACTCGGCCGCGCTCGCGCCGGCGGCGAACAGCCGTGCCTGCACCGAAATCCCGGGCGCGACCTGCTCCCGCAACCATCCGGCGATCAGTACCGGGAGGGGAAGCTGGGTGACTGCTGGAGCGGGCTCGGGGCCCACCGGGCCGAGCCCGACGACGACATCGGCACCGAACCCACGAAACGTCCCCCTGGTCCCGGGACCGTAGATCCGGCCATGGCTGTCGACCCCGACCACGATCCACCGGCCGGCGGTCGTGGCAAGGGTGGCCGCGGCGTCCAGGGCGGCCGCACGCAGTACCACGGTCGGATCGTCGGGATCGCTGCCGGACACCGGGACTCGCCCACACAGTTCGGGCACCAGCATCGGCGGCGACGGGACCAGGGCCGCTATCGAGAACACGCGGTAACCGTAGCCGCAGGGCGTACAAGGGCGCGCATCCGGCGCGGCGCGGGCCCGCGGCGGTCTGCGAGTGTCCGGCGTCGGGATGCTCGTCGAGATTGCTAGTGTTTTCAGGTGCGACAACCCACGTCGTCCGGAACGAAATCCCAGGAAATCCGCTCTTCGATCCCCCGGATCGATGGTTTCCGCGGCTCGAACCGGGTTCAATGGGATGTGCTAGGGCGTAACCAGGCAGCCGTGACGCGCGGCAGGGACGGAGAGCAATGACCGACAGCAACGGAACCGCGAAGCCCACCCCAGGTCCGGCCCCGCGACCGTCCGGTGCCCCCAAGCCCGGCGGGAATGCTCCGCGTCCGCCGAAACCCCATGCCGTGAAACCGGCGCCCGGCCCCGATCAACCCCATCCGCACGCCGTGATCGTGCCCAGCGCCACCGACCCGAGCAAGTGGGGGCGCGTCGACGACGACGGCACCGCCTGGGTGCACACGGCCGAAGGCGAACGAATCGTCGGTTCCTGGCAGGCAGGCGACGCGTCCGAGGGGCTCGCGCACTTCGGCCGCCGCTTCGACGATCTCGCCACCGAGGTCGCGCTGCTGGAAGCCAGGCTGGCCGCGGGCGCGGATGCGCGCAAGACCAAGGCCGCCGCGCTGGCGCTGTCGCAGACTCTGCCGACCGCTGCCGTCATCGGCGATGTCGACGGTCTGGCGGCCCGCCTGCAGGCCATCACGGAGCACTCCGAGGAAGCCGCCGCGCACGCCAAGGAAGAGAAGGACCGTGCCCGCCACGAGCACACCGAGCGCAAGGAAGCCCTCGCCGCCGAGGCCGAGCAGTTAGCCGCCGAGTCCACCCAGTGGAAGGCCGCGGGCGACCGGCTGCGCGAGATCCTCGACGAGTGGAAGTCCATTCGCGGTGTCGATCGCAAGGTCGACGACGCGCTGTGGAAGCGCTACTCCAAGGCCCGCGAGGCGTTCAACCGCCGCCGCGGCGCGCACTTCGCCGACCTCGACCGCGAACGTGCCACCGCCAAGACGCGCAAGGAAGAACTGTGCGCGCGCGCCGAGGAACTGGCCGACTCCACCGACTGGACCGGCACCGCCGCGGTGTTCCGCGACCTGCTCTCGGAGTGGAAGGCCGCGGGCCGGGCTCCGCGTGAGGCCGACGAGTCGCTGTGGCGGCGTTTCAAGAGCGCCCAGGACGTGTTCTTCGCCGCGCGCAACGCCGCGGTCTCCGAGCGCGACGCCGAGTTCGACCACAATGCCGCCGCCAAGCTGGAACTGCTGGCCGCCTACGAGCACATCGACCCGGCCAACGGGGTGGAGGCCGCCCGCGCGTCGCTGCGCGAGCTGCAGGACAAGTGGGACGCCATCGGCAAGGTCCCCCGCGAGCGCATGCAGGAACTGGAAGCCAAACTGCGCGCCATCGAGAAGCGGGTCCGCGACGCCGCCGATCAGCAGTGGCGCCGCTCCGACCCCGAGGCTGTCGCGCGGGCCGCGCAGTTCCGCGAGCGGGTCGCTCAGTTCGAGGAGCAGGCTGCCAAGGCCACCGCCGCGGGCAAGAAGCGCGACGCCGAGAAGGCGCTCGAGCAAGCCAAGCAGTGGCGCGAATGGGCCGAGGCCGCCGAGGGCGCCGTCAGCAATCTGTGAGGTCGATCGCGCGCCATCACGCTGGGCGACAACTGGTTTCGCTCGAACAGCGGTGACTCATCGGGGACGCCCAGAAGGTGGTGCGCCCCCGGTGAGGCCGGAGATCGAACCGGCCGGTGTCAGGGGGCGGGCGGGTCGGTGAGCCGTTTACGGTCGCGGTCCTCGGCTTCACGTGCCGCGTTGCGCCGCTGCTCTTCGGCCGCGAGCTGCACCGCGGTGCGACTCCACACGACGCGGATCCAGTGGAAGGTGAGCACCATGATCGCGATGGTGCCCAGGATCAAGCCGATGCCGGGCCCCGCGCCCTCGTAGTTGCCGAGGCCGGGGGTCTGGCGGTGCCAGATCGAGAGCACGCCGAACACACTGCCCACCGCCGAACCCGCGCAGGCGATCCACGCCAGCACCCAGCGACGAGTGGTCAGCGCGAGCAGCGAGAAGCCGACACCGAAGACGATGACCAGCCACACGAAGATCCGCGACGGCAGGCCGATGTGCTCGACACCGGCTGCGGCGGTGTTGAGCAGCACGTCGAAGCCGCGCGCGGTGCCCGCGGTCGGCAGCACCAGCGAGATCAGCAGCGCGAAAACCGCACCCGCCACCACCAGCGCCCGTGCGCCGGGGTCGATCTCACCGGCGATGCGACGCTCGACGGCGTCGAGTTCACCGCGGAACTGTTCGAAATCCTGGTCGTTGCGCGCCGGGTTCACCGCGTGTCCGCTCCTGTCCACAGGCTGATCATTGGCGGGTCCCACTGTGCCATCACCGTGCTCGCCGTCCGCATCCGACCCACTACGACCGGTAGTAGATTCGTCGTCACTCACGCCGCACCCGTCCGTGGACCACTCGTGCTGTCACCGTTCGGCATGCTCGGGCGGCCTCCGTGGTCACGCTGTGCTCCTGCCTGCGGACGCTGACCGCTCATGTCCGGCACCCCGTCGAACACCCGCTCTCGACCACCTCGACGGCCGGTGCGCCGATGCGCGGCAGGCCGAGTCCGACGCCGATCGGCGCCGTCTTGGGCGTGATGCCACGTTCGTGCGCGTCACCGGCGGCGGTCCGCCGATGCGACTTCACCGCACTGTCGGCGATGAGGTGGTGCGGCGCCGCCTCGGTGATGTCGACGGTGACGATGTCGCCGGGACGGATACCGGTCACGTCACCGGGACGGAAGTGCACGAGCCTGCCGTCGCGCGCCCGTCCGCTCATCCGTGCGGTCACCGCGTTCTTCTTGCCCGCACCCTCGGCCACGAGCAGTTCCACCTCGGTACCGATGAGCGCCTGGTTGCTCTCCCAGGAAACCTGGTCCTGCAGCGCGATCAGCCGTTCGAAGCGTTCCTGCACGACCGCCTTGGGCAGCTGGTCGGGCAGTTCGGCGGCCGGGGTGCCGGGACGCTTGGAGTACTGGAACGTGTAGGCGCTGGTGAAACGGGCGCGACGAACCACGTCCAGGGTCTCGAGGAAATCCTCCTCGGTCTCGCCGGGGAAGCCCACGATGATGTCGGTGGTGATCGAGGCGTGCGGCATCGCGGCGCGCACCTTGTCGATGATGCCGAGGAAGCGCTCTTTGCGGTAAGAACGGCGCATAGCTTTCAGTACCCGGTCCGAACCCGATTGCAGCGGCATGTGCAGCTGCGGGCAGACGTTCGGGGTGGCCGCCATCGCCTCGATGACGTCGTCGGTGAACTCCGCCGGGTGCGGGGAGGTGAACCGCACCCGCTCGAGGCCCTCGATCTGCCCGGTCGCGCGCAGCAGTTGCGCGAACGCTCCCCGGTCGCGCGGCTGGTCGGGATCGACGAAGTTCACGCCGTAGGAGTTCACGTTCTGGCCGAGCAGCGTCACTTCCAGCACACCCTGGTCGACCAGTGCCTGCACTTCGGCGAGCACGTCACCGGGGCGGCGGTCCACCTCCTTGCCGCGCAGCGAGGGCACGATGCAGAACGTGCAGGTGTTGTTGCAGCCCACCGAGATCGACACCCAGCCGGCGTACGCCGACTCGCGC
Source organism: Nocardia sp. (assembly GCA_014360565.1). Taxonomy (GTDB): domain Bacteria; phylum Actinomycetota; class Actinomycetes; order Mycobacteriales; family Mycobacteriaceae; genus Nocardia. Next base: position 2,343 of record JACIXH010000127.1, on the reverse strand, counting down.
TTGGCGGGCAGCGTCGACGGGAACGCCTCGAGCGATTCGAGGATCTCGACCTGAGCGGTCTCGTTGTGGCGGGCCCGCTCGAGCAGCACCGGCAGCGATCCGATGTTGTGGGTGCCGAACACCACGTCGACCCACGGCGCCTTGCGCACCACGGTCTCACGATCCTTCTGCGCCAGACAGCCACCGACGGCGATCTGCATGCCGGGGCGCCCCTGTTTGACCGGCACCAGCTGACCGAGCGTGCCGTAGAGCTTGTTGTCGGCGTTCTCGCGCACCGCGCAGGTGTTGAACACCATCAGGTCGGGCGTCTGTCCGGCGGCGGCTTTCGTATAGCCCGCCTCCTCGAGCAGCCCGGACAAGCGTTCGGAGTCGTGCACGTTCATCTGGCAGCCGAATGTGCGAACCTCATAGCTGCGCTGCGCCACGGCACTGCGCCGCGTCGCGTCCTCAGTCGCGTTCTGAACCGTCGAATCCACCTGCCCAGGGTACGGCCCTGCCCACATGTGACGCGCGTCACGGTTGCGTTCGCGCAATAATACGCAAAGGTAACGGGCAGCCGCCGGGTTACCAGCAGGTGTCGTTTCGGCGTGCCGTCACGGCATGTCTGCGAAAGCCGGGCAATTCTCCAGAATGGACATAAGGTTTCTCACCATGACCGACGACGCCGCACCCGCGACTGGGAACGCCGACGCCGCAGCCACGACCGCTGCTCCGCCGATGATCTCTATGCGCAACGTGGACAAACACTTCGGTGATCTCCATGTCCTGCGCGATATCCACCTCGAAGTGCCCCGTGGGCAGGTCGTGATCGTCCTGGGCCCGTCGGGTTCGGGGAAATCGACCCTGTGCCGCACCATCAACCGCCTCGAACCGATCGACTCCGGTGACATCGCCATCGACGGCGTCGCACTGCCCGACGAGGGCAAAGCTCTCGCCGCGCTGCGCGCCGAGGTGGGCATGGTGTTCCAGTCGTTCAACCTGTTCGCGCACAAGACCATCCTCGAGAACGTCATGCTGGCGCCGACGAAGGTTCGCGGGAAGAAGAAGGACGAGGCGCGCAAGCACGCCATGGCCCTGCTCGAGCGCGTCGGCATCGCCAACCAGGCCGACAAGTACCCGGCCCAGCTCTCCGGTGGTCAGCAGCAGCGAGTCGCGATCGCGCGCTCGCTCGCGATGGATCCCAAGGTCATGCTGTTCGACGAACCGACGTCGGCACTGGACCCGGAGATGGTCAACGAGGTGCTCGACGTGATGGTCTCGCTCGCCAAGGAAGGCATGACCATGGTCGTGGTGACCCACGAGATGGGCTTCGCGCGCCGGGCAGGCGATCGCGTGCTGTTCATGGCCGACGGCGAGATCGTCGAAGACGCCGCCCCCGAAACATTCTTCACCGCACCCGAATCCGAACGCGCGAGGGACTTCCTCGGCAAAATTCTCAGTCACTGACTCTGCAGCATCATCGTCACAAGGAGAAGGAACCCATGAGGATCAATCGTGCGTTGCGCGTCGGCATCGGCGCTGCGGCACTGGCATTGGCTGCCACTGTCACCGCGGGCTGCGGTGGCGGCAGCGACAAGTCTGCCCTCGACAATGCCAAGGAAGGCAAGCTGACCATCGGCATCAAGTTCGACCAGCCGGGTCTGGGTCTGCGCAACACCGACGGCACCTACAGCGGCCTCGATGTCGACGTCGCCAAGTACGTCGCCGACAAGCTCGGCGTGAAGCCGGAGAACGTCACCTTCAAGGAGTCGCCGTCGGCCCAGCGCGAGACGCTGATCGAGAACGGCCAGGTCGACCTCGTCGTGGCCACCTACTCGATCAACGACAAGCGCAAGGAGAAGGTCGATTTCGCCGGCCCGTACTACATCGCGGGTCAGGATCTGCTGGTGCCGGCCGCCAACACCGACATCACCGGCGCCGATTCGCTCGCGGGCAAGAAGGTCTGCTCGGTGAAGGGCTCCACTCCGGCCCAGAACATCGAGAAGAACTACCCGCAGGCGCAGTTGCAGACCTACGACACCTACTCGCTGTGCATCGAGGCGATGCGCAGCGGTGCGATCGACGCGGTCACCACCGACAACGTGATCCTGGCCGGCTACGCGGCACAGTCGCCGGGCACCTTCAAGCTGGTGAACAAGACCTTCACCACCGAGAAGTACGGCATCGGCCTGAAGAAGGGCGATACGGAACTGCGCGGCAAGGTCAACGACGCCATCCAGGCGATGATCGATGACGGTTCGTGGAAGGCCGCACAGGAGAAGAACTTCGCGGGTACCGGTTTCGCCGTGCCGACGCCGCCGACCGTCGACCGCTACTGATCAACGCCCACATCGGTGACCCGGG
>JACIXH010000126.1 GCA_014360565.1 Nocardia sp. | reverse complement strand
CAGCGAGCACAAGGAGCGTGACTGGTGGCACGGATTGCGATCATCGGCGGTGGACCGGCCGGATACGAGGCGGCTCTGGTAGCCGCTCAGCACGGGGCCACAGTGACCCTGGTGGACGCCGACGGCATCGGTGGCGCCTGTGTGCTGTGGGATTGCGTGCCGTCGAAAACGTTCATCGCCTCCACGGGCCTTCGCACCGATCTGCGCCGCGCGCGCGATCTCGGCATCAACATCGACGCCGACCAGGCCAAGGTGCATCTGCCCGAGGTGAACGCGCGCGTGAAGGCGCTCGCGCTGGCGCAGTCCTCCGATATCCGCGCCAAGTTGCAGGCCGCGGGCGTGCAACTACTGCCGGGCTATGGCGAATTGGTCGGGCCCGCAGCGGGTTTGGCGCATCGCGTGCGTGCCACGCTGGCCGACGGCAGCACCGAGGAGTTCGAAGCCGAGGTCGTGCTGATCGCGACCGGCGCGAGCCCGCGGGTGCTCGCGGGCGCGGAGCCCGACGGTGAGCGGATCCTGAACTGGCGCCAGCTCTACGACCTGCCGGAACTGCCCGAGACGCTGGTCGTGGTCGGATCGGGTGTCACCGGCGCCGAATTCGTCTCCGCGTACACCGAGATGGGTGTGCGGGTGAAGCTGGTGTCGAGTCGCGACCGCGTGCTGCCCGGCGAGGACGCCGACGCCGCCCTCGTGCTCGAGGAAGCACTGGCCGAGCGCGGCGTCGAGCTGGTCAAGCACGCCCGCGCCGACGCGGTGGAGCGCACCGCCGACGGCATCGTGGTGAAGCTGTCGGATGGTCGCACCGTCACCGGCTCGCACGCGCTGATGACCGTCGGCTCCACCCCGAACACCCAGAATCTCGGCCTCGACCGGGTCGGCATCGAACTCGATCGTGGCGGATACCTTCGCGTCGACCGGGTTTCGCGCACCTCGGTGCCCGGCATCTACGCCGCGGGCGACTGCACGGGTCTGCTGCCGCTGGCCTCGGTGGCCGCCATGCAGGGCCGGATCGCGATGTACCACGCGCTCGGCGAGGGCGTGAGCCCGATTCGATTGAAGACGGTGGCCTCGGCGGTGTTCACCCGCCCGGAGATCGCGACGGTCGGCGTGAGCCAGACCGCCATCGACAACGGTGAGGTCCCCGCGCGCACGGTGATGCTGCCGCTCAACACCAACCCGCGCGCGAAGATGTCGGGGCTGCGGCGCGGCTTCGTGAAGATCTTCTGCCGTCCGGCGACCGGTGTGGTGATCGGCGGCGTGGTGGTCGCGCCGATCGCCTCGGAACTGATCCTGCCGATCGCGCTGGCGGTGCAGAACAATCTGACGGTGACCGACTTGGCGCAGACGTTCTCGGTGTATCCCTCGCTCACCGGTTCGCTCACCGAAGCCGGACGTTTGCTGATGCGCCACGACGACCTGGACTGAGCCCGCACGACCTCGAATGTGAAACGAATCACAGGGCTTGCGGGTTTCGAATTGTGTTGGTCGCCAACACTGCTCGTCGATTCGCGGCGACCGCCGCGCCAGGTGTTTGCGCAGGCGGAGCCGGGGGAACAGGAAACCTATTGTCGCGTTGCCTGTCCCGCGCTCATGTGGTTGACTCACCGCCGAGGCGTGATCAGATGTGATCACGTGGTGGAGCAGTGGGGGATTCCCTCCGGGAAAGGGATTACGAAAAGTGAAGCATCGTAAGCCGAGTCGGGCGCAGCGAGCGATGGCAAGCACATCGTTGCCGTTGGCTGCCGCGGCAGCTGTGGCGACCCTCCTCGCGGCGCCGGCCGGCGCGGTCCCCAGTGACCAGCCGACCACGCCCGCTACTCCGGCTCCTGCGCAGCCGGGCCAGCCTTCGGGCGAAACAGAGACCCCCGAAACCCCCGAGAGCGTCAAGCCGGGGCAGCCGAAGCCGGGCGAGACCAAGCCGACCCCGGCCCAGCCGGGTGTCACCAGCCCCGCGCCGGGCCAGCCGGAGCAGGGCACCCCCGCCAAGCCGACGCCGAGCCAGCCGGGTGTCACCAGCCCGCGTGTCGCGCCGCTGCCGGTGCCGGGACAGGCGCAGCCCGCGGTCCAGCCCGAGCGCACCGACGCGACGCCCGACCAGCCGGGCACCGCCAAGCCGGAGACGGGCACGACGCCGAGTCAGCCCGGTGCCACACCGGGCCAGCAGCAGACGCAGCCCACCGTGCCGTCCGACCAGGGCACCGGCACCGGCACGGGTACCGAGGCAGAGGTCGAGTCTCCGGACACCCTCGTCCAGGAGCCGAAGGAACCGGCCTGGCAGGCGCCGCGCCTTGCCAACGCGCCGGCCGCGCCCGTCGTCGAGATGGAGGGTCCGCACCAGGAAATCGGCGCCACCATCGACGGTGCGGGCATCCTGGCCAACACCCATCACTACAACAACGCCTCGGGCTACGTCGGCACCGTCGGTTACCGGACGCCGGGCGGCGGCTTCGGTGATGCCGGTGTCTCGGTCGAGTACGTCGGCGAGAACTCGGTCAAGGTCACCACCTTCAACGGTGGCGACGGCCGGGCGGACAACACCACGGTCACCGTGCTCGACACCACGCAGGCCAACCTGGCCAAGGCCGCGGTGGAGAACTGGATCAAGGCGCAGCCGGGCGGCAACGCCGCGCTCGATGCGGCCGCGAAGGCTACACTGCCCGTGCCGGGCGAGCTACTTCAGACGTTGAACGTCGCGGGTGTGAACACCCAGTGGGGTGGCTCGATCCAGTACTGACACGCAGTACGTGGTGTGGGGCGGTCGCCTTCGACCGCCCCACACGTGTGTCCTGGGGAAAGGATTGGACTTGGGCACCGAGGGCGACGACAACGAACGCGGCGATGAACGACCTGCCGCGGAATTCGGTCCTCCCTTAAGCGATTTCGGCCCGCCGGTCGACGGCGCCGGTTTCGGTGGGCCTGTGCCCGCCACGCCGCCGCCCGCGCCGTCCGGAGTTCCGGAGCGAGGGTGGCGACCGGCTGGTCCGCCCGCGCCCGCGTCGGGTCCGTTCGGTCCGCCTCCCGGTGCGCCCGGTCCTTTCGGCGGCCCTGTCGCGGGTCAGCCGCCTGTCGCTGCGCCGCCCGGTCCGTTCCCCGGTGCCGTGCCGCCCCCTCGGCTTTCAGCTCCCGGCTTCGAGCCGAGTGAACCCGCCCCTGGTTCCGGTCAGGCGCCGCCTCGGCTCCCCGACGGTCGTCGCTCCGCGCCGACTTCGGTTTTCGGTGATGCGGTGGCGACGCCACCACCCGCGCCGCCCGCTCGCCCTGGCCCGCCGACGGCAGCGCCCTTCGGTGGTCCGACCCCTGGCGGTCCGCCTGGTGCCGAACCGACTGTGCGTTTCGGCGGCGAGCCGCCGCGTGGTGAGAGTTCGGTCTTCGGCGACTCGCCGTTCGGCGACTCCGTGCCGGTGACCTCCGGCCGTGAGCTCACCGAGGTGATCCGCCGTGGCCAGCCCGGCTCGAAGGATATTGCGGCGCAACCACCCGCACGCGATCGCGGCCCTGTCTCGGAGTCGGTGCGCCCGCCCGAGGGGTCGCGCACCCCGCTGGTTCCCGACAAGCCGCGGCCCGCGGGCGACAAGGCGTGGTGGGACAACCCCGACGATGACGGCGCGATTCCGAAGCCGCCGTCCGAGCCCGGCCTGTCCTGGGCCGACGACCCGATCGCGCGCCGTCTGGCGCCGAAGACGCCGCTCGCCCCCGCGCCGGTGGAGAAGGAACCCGATAACAAGCGGATGCGCTGGATCGTCGGCGGCGTCGCCGCGGCTGTCCTGCTCGTGGTGACGCTTGTCCTGACGATCGGTCTGGTCAAGCGTGGTGGCGGTGCCGACCCCGGCGTCACGGCCGCGCCGGTCCCCTCGGTCGCATCGGCGACCGAATGTCAGTCCGTCGCAGAGCAATCCGTCACCGTCGGCAACGGGCCGGGCGACACGACCACCGGCGCCAGGGCCATCCTGGGCTTTCAGTACGCCTTCTACACCGACCGATCCGGGGCGAAGGTGCGCGAGTTCGTCGCGCCCGACGCCGAGAACATCTCACCCGCCGAGACGATCCAGCAGGCTATCGACGGCCAGATCCCCGCGGGCACCACGCACTGCGTGAAGATGCGCGAAACCGGCGTGGGCCGCTACGACGTCGAACTGCGCGAGATGCACCCCGACGGGTCCGCTGTGGTCTACAAGCAGGAAATCATCACCACCAACACCGATGGAAAGTGGCAGGTCAAGTCCATCACTGCTCGGTAGTGTCTCATTAAGTGGGACGATAATTTCACATTCTGGCGGACGTTGTGCAATCGTAGGATGATTGCTTCCCTTGGCGTCCCCGGAGGTTCCCATGTCGCTGACCACTCCCGCATTGGCGGGCAAGCTCGCCGGCCTACAGAGCTCCGCGATCAGGGACCTGCTCGAGCTCACGACCCGCGGTGACATCATCAGTCTCGCCGGTGGTCTCCCCGACGCCGCCTTGATGCCGCGCGAGCGAATCGCCCACGCCGCCGAGATCGCGCTGCGCGACCCTGCCGTCCTGCAGTACACCGAGTCATCCGGTTGGCCTGCTCTGCGCGAGGTGATCGCGACTCGGGAATCGGCCAGGATCGGCCGCGCGGTGCCGGTCGCCGAAGTCTTCATCACCCATGGCTCTCAGCAAGCACTGTCACTGCTGGCCGAGGTCCTCCTCGACCCCGGCGCCCTCGTGATCGTCGAAGATCCGGCCTATGTCGGTGCACTGCAAGTCTTTCGAGCCGCAGGCGCCCGAATCGTCGCTGTCCCCTTGGACGGCGACGGTATGCGCCTCGACGTCCTCGAAGGCCTCCTGGCCGCGGGCGAGCGCCCCGCCGTCGTCCACACCGTCTCCACCTTCCACAACCCCGGCGGTGTCACCCTCGCCCCCGAACGCCGTCGTCGCCTCGCCGAACTCGCTGAGACTCACGGGTTTTGGATCATCGAAGACGACCCCTACGGCGAACTCTGGTTCGACCAGCCCGCCCCCGCGCCCGTGGCCTCCTGTTCCGCCCAGGTCATCCGTCTGTCCAGCGTCTCCAAGATCTTGTCCCCGACTCTTCGCGTCGGCTGGATGATCGCTCCCGACAGGGTCTCCCGCGCAGTAGAACTGCTCAAACAGGGTGCCGACCTCTGCGGCTCGGCCCTCACCCAGCAGATCACCACCGACCTACTGGCCGACACCGATTGGCTGACTGCGCACGTGGATTCGATTCGCAGCACCTATGGCTCCCGCGCCCGAGCCCTGGTCGGCGCCGTTCGTGCCACCTTCGGCGACCGCATCCGCTGCTCGGACCCCGCCGGCGGCATGTTCGTCTGGGCCGAATTCAGCGACGACACGAACACCACCGCTCTGCTGCCCAACGCCCTCGAAGCAGGCGTCGCCTACGTTCCCGGCGCCGCCTTCGCCGTCACCGACACCGCCCCGGGCACACTGCGCCTGTGCTTCACCACCTCCGACGAAGCCACTCTGGCCGAAGCGGTCAACCGGTTGGCGAAGGCGGCGCCCGCTCCGGGCTGAGATCGGCGGTGGGTCAGACCCAGTTATAGGTGCGTTCGACGGCCTTGTTCCAGTCGGCGTAGCGCTGGGTCCGTTCTTCCTCCGACATCGACGGGGTCCAGGTTCGGTCGGCGGTCCAGTTGGCTCGGAGGTCGTCCAGGCCGGACCAGTAGCCGACTGCCAGGCCCGCGGCGTAGGCGGCGCCGAGCGCGGTGGTTTCGCGGACCACCGGACGGACTACGGGGACGTCGAGGATGTCGGCCTGGAATTGCATGAGCAGGTTGTTGCCGGTCATGCCGCCGTCGGCTTTGAGGGTGGTCAGTTCGAGGTCCAGGTGCTGAGCGGCGGCGTCGGCGCGCATGGCATCCACCACTTCACGCGTTTGGAAGGCGGTGGATTCCAGTGCGGCCCTTGCCAAATGGGCCTTGGTCACGAATCGCGTGAGGCCGGCGATGACGCCGCGCGCATCAGGACGCCAGCGGGGGGCGAACAGCCCGGAGAAGGCGGGAACGAAGTGGGCGCCGCCGTTGTCTTCGACGGTGCGGGCCAGGGGTTCTACTTCCTCGGCCGAGGAGATGATGCCGAGGTTGTCGCGCAGCCACTGGACCAGGGAGCCGGTAACGGCGATGGAGCCCTCCAGCGCGTACACCGCTGGGGTGTCGCCGAGTTGGTAGCAGGCGGTGGTGAGCAGGCCGTGCTTGCTGAACACGGGCGTGGTGCCGGTGTTGAGAAGCATGAAATTGCCTGTGCCGTAAGTGTTCTTGGCCTCGCCGGGGGTCAGGCACGCCTGGCCGAAGGTCGCGGCTTGCTGGTCGCCGAGAATTCCCGCGACCGGGATGCCTTCGAACGGACCGGAGGCGATGTCGGCGTAGACCTCCGACGAGCTACGGATCTGCGGTAGCAGCGACATCGGAATGTCGAAATCGGCGCAGATCCGCGAATCCCATTGCAGGGTACGAAGATCCATCAGCATGGTGCGCGAGGCGTTGGTGACGTCGGTGAGGTGCTCGCCGGTGAGCTTCCACAGCACCCAGCTGTCCATGGTGCCGAAGCACAGGTCACCGGCTTCGGCACGGGCCCGGACGCCGTCGACGTTGTCGAGGATCCAGCGCAGTTTCGGACCGGCGAAATAGGTCGACAGCGGTAGGCCGGTGCGATCGGCATAACGTTGCGGCCCTTCCTCGCCCGCGAGTTCGGCGCACAGTTGATCGGTGCGCGTGTCCTGCCACACGATCGCGTTGTACACGGGCTCGCCGGTAGCCCGGTCCCACACGACCGTCGTCTCGCGCTGATTGGTGATCCCTACCGCGGCCAGATCCCCGGCCGAGCATCGGCTGTTGCCCAGCGCCGCGCCGAGCACCGACTCGGTATTGCGCCACACCTCCGCCGGATCGTGCTCCACCCAGCCGGGCTTGGGGAAGATCTGCCGATGCTCGCGCTGTGCGGTCCCGACGATTCGGCCCTGCCGATCGAAGATGATGCACCGACTCGAAGTCGTGCCCTGATCGATGGCAGCTACATAGCGACGCATTGATGCAGGCTACCGAAATCCGGTCCTGTCGCCGCAAGCTTTGTCGCCGACGATGACAGGCGCCGCGTGTCACCGGTGGCGGGCGACAGACGGGCAGCGCCATGGCGAAGTTCGCCACGCCCGCCGAGCCGCGGTGTTGGAGCCGGAACCAGGCGATCGGCCGTCCAGTTCGGCGCAGGCGCTGAATTTCGCTCCCGCGCCTCGCCGCGTACCTCCCCAGCGTCGAGCGGGCACTACCTTTAGCCTGTACGCAGCGGCGCCGGGAACACGGCGTTTACCCCACTGTCGACTGGGACCGGCCGGAATCGGCCGGCGGCGAGGAGTCGAGCATGTCGCAGACACCGGAATTTCCGTTCCTGCACCCGGGTGAGTTGGTCGCGGGCGGAAAACGGGACCGGCTCGGGCCCGGTGATCTGGGGCCCGAACATCGGCGCACCGCCTGGGAACGTCTGGGTAAGGATCAGTTCGATGTCCTGGTCGTCGGCGGTGGCGTCGTGGGCGCCGGTATCGCCCTCGACGCGGCGACCCGCGGTCTGTCGGTGGCGCTGGTCGAAGCCCGCGATCTCGCGTCGGGAACATCGAGCCGGTCGTCGAAGATGTTCCACGGCGGCCTGCGCTACCTCGAACAGCTCGAGTTCGGCCTGGTCAGGGAGGCGCTGAAGGAGCGCGAGCTGGCACTGTCGACGCTGGCGCCGCATCTGGTGAAGCCGCTGCGGTTCCTCTACCCGCTGACGCACCGGGTGTGGGAGCGACCGTATGTAGCCGCGGGCCTGACTCTGTACGACCGCATGGGCGGCGCCAGATCCGTTCCGGGACAGCATCATCTGACCCGCCACGGTGCGCTGCGCCTCGCGCCCGGCCTGCGCCGCGATTCGATGATCGGTGGCGTCACCTACTACGACACCGTCGTCGACGATGCCCGCCACACCATGACGGTCGCTCGCACCGCCGCCCATTACGGCGCGGTCATTCGAACCTCCACGCAGGTCGTGGGACTGTTGCGCGAAGCCGACCGGGTCGTCGGGGTGAAACTGCGTGACACCGAGGACGGGCGCACGGGCGAGGCGCGCGCGAGCGTGGTGATCAACGCGACGGGCGTGTGGACCGACGAGGTGCAGAGTCTGTCGCGCCAACGCGGCCGATTCCACGTCCGCGCGTCCAAAGGTGTGCACATCGTGGTGCCGCGCGATCGCATCGTCAGCGATGCGGCGATCATCCTGCGCACGACCACGTCGGTGCTGTTCATCATTCCGTGGGGCGCGCACTGGATCGTCGGCACCACCGACACCGACTGGAATCTCGACCTCGCCCACCCGGCGGCGACCAAGGCCGACATCGACTACCTGCTCGACCGGGTCAACGAAGTACTGGTCACCCCGCTCACCCACGCCGACATCGACGGGGTCTACGCGGGCCTGCGCCCGCTGCTGGCCGGCGAGAGCGACGAGACGTCCAAGCTCTCGCGCGAACACGCCGTGGCCAGGGTCGCGCCCGGTCTGGTGAGCATCGCGGGCGGCAAGTACACCACCTATCGGGTGATGGCGGCCGACGCGATGGACGAAGCGGCACAAGATATTCCGGCCCGCGTCTCGCCTTCGATCACCGAGAAGGTCGCCTTGCTCGGCGCCGACGGCTACTTCGCACTGGTCAACCAGACGGTCCAGCTCGCCGAGCACTACGGCATCCACCCGTACCGGATGACCCACCTGCTCGACCGCTACGGCTCGCTCGTCGACGAGGTACTGGCCATGGCGGCGGGCAAACCGGAACTGCTGCAACCGATTACCGATGCTCCGTCCTACCTGCAAGTCGAAGCGGTCTACGCGGCCGCCGCGGAAGGCGCGTTGCACCTCGACGACATCCTGGCCCGCCGCACCCGCATCTCGATCGAATACTCCGATCGCGGTGTGAACAGCGCGGAGCAGATCGCCCATCTCGTCGCACCCGTACTCGGCTGGGACGCCGACGATATCGAACACGAGGTCGCTACCTACCAGGCGCGCGTACGGGCCGAGATCGAATCGCAGACCCAACCCGACGATACGTCGGCCGACGCATTGCGGGCCGCCGCTCCCGAACCGCGCCCGCAGTTGCTGGAACCGGTGCCGCAGGACCGGTAAGCCTCACACTGCGGCGATGCGGGCTTTCAGCAGGCAGAACGCGTTGCCCTCCGGGTCGGACAGGACGTGCCACTGCTCCTGGCCGGTCTGGCCGATGTCGGCCGGGCGGGCCCCGAGTCCCAGTAGGCGTTCGAGCTCGGCGTCCTGATCGCGATCGGTGGGGTTGACGTCGATGTGCAACCGGGATTTCCCGTGTTCGGGATCTTCCCTGCTGGTGAGGATGATCGTCGGCTGCGGACCGCCGAACCCCTCGCGCGGACCGATCTCCACCGAGCCGTCGTCCTCGCGGTCGAGCACGACGAAGTCGAGGACCTCGCACCAGAACTGGGCAAGCGCTTCGGGGTCGCGGCAACCGAGCACGAGTTCACTGATCCGGCATGCCATCACGAAACCTGCTCTCTACCTGGGGAGACTGTCGCAAACGTCAGCGATGAGATGATCGTGATCGTATCGGACGACGACACCGGCGGCGTGGAGTTTCACGCAACGGGCTGGCAGCGCGGGCAGAAGTAGATGCCGCGTTCACGCTGGGTGATCCGATCGGCGGGGTCGTCCTCGCCGAGGAGCTGCGAGGCGATGGCGGTGCCGCAGCGCGGGCACGGTCGGCGGGTCCGGCCGTAGACCATGGGACGCCAGGGTGGCAGGTGCGCGGCTTTGCCGAGGACGCGGTGCGCTTCCTCCACGAGTGCCGCGAGATCGGGAATCTCGCCGACGGGGGTAGTGGGGTGGACACGGCGCAGGAAGCAGATCTCGCTGCGGTAGATATTGCCGATGCCCGCCAGGTTCCGCTGGTCGAGCAGAGCGAGACCGATGGCGCGGCGGGGGTATTCGGTGAGGTTGCGCATGGCCTGTGCCGGATCCCAGTTCGGGCCGAGAAGGTCGGGGCCGAGGTGATCGACGACGGTGTGCTCGTCTGCTCGTGGCAGCACCTGCACCTTGCCGAGGGAGAAGCCGACGGCCTCGACCTCGTCGTTGGCCAGGACGAGCCGGGCGGTGACCCGTGGTTTGGTCCAGCGCTGGCCGCAGTGGAACACCCGCCACTCGCCTTCCATCTTCAGGTGGGTGTGGATGCTCACGCGGTCGGTGCGGATGAACAGGTGCTTGCCGTAGCTGGCGACCTCCTCGACGAGCTCGCCCACCAGATCGAGCGTGGCATAGCGTGGCACCCGGAAGTCGCTGCGGGTCAGTGTCTTACCGGCCAGCGCGGTGCGCAGCCGTTCGGCGGTGCGCAAGACGGTGTCGCCCTCGGGCATCGAGCTACACCTGCCTGCGCAGGCGCAGGCCGCTCGGCGTGATCGAGAAGCCTGCCTCGGTGAGGATCTCGGTGAAAAGGTTGCCGTGCACAGTGTCCCCGTTGATCTTGTCGATCACCAAGCTGTCGACCCGGCGGTCGCGCACCAGGCCGGCCAGCGCGACCGCTGCCGCCCGGCGCAGGCCGATGTCCTCGGTGAAACTGAGCAGAGTCTTGCCGCCGCGCTCCGAGTAGAGCACGAGTTCGCCGCCGACCAGAACCACCAGCGCACCCGCTTTGCGGCCGGGTCGATGACCGCCTTCGGCGTCGCCTTTCGGCCACGGCAGCGCGGCGCCGTAGGGATTGGCCGGATCGCACGCGGCGAGGGCCAGCGCGACGCCTGCTCTGGCGCCCTCACGTTCGGTGTCGAACGAGCGCAGGCGGTCGACGGTGTCGGTGGTGGAGAACTGCGCGCCGCCGAGGGTGTCGACGAAATAGCCGCGCCTGCACCGCCCGTGATCCTCGAATTCGGTGAGCACCCGGTACATCAGCTGGAAACCGCCGGATATCCCTTCGTTCTGCACCGAGCCGCGGGTCAGCACGCCATAGCGTTCGATCAGCTGATCGGCGGTGGCGTGCGCGCGAACGGTGTTGTCCTGCACTCGTTCCGGCAGAATCGACCAGCGGCCCGCCAGCGTCGGTGGGCCGGAGCGGGTCGGCATCGCTGGTCGCGGCAGGTAGGCGCGACCTCGGGGAGCCCGGCGTGGACTGCGATGCGCGGTGGTGGTGCGAGCGGTGCCCGACAGTAGGGCGCGCACCGGAGCGAAGGTGTCACCGGAGACATATCCGGCCCAGACCAGCTGCCACAGTGCGTCCCCTGCCGCCTTGTCGTCGAGCAGACCCGCGGTATCGGTGAGCTGGCGGAAGAAATAGGCACCGCCGCCGCGCAACGTCGCGGGTAATCGGGGGTGGTCCGAAGCGCCCGCTGCCGAGTTCGCGGAATCGCCGGGCGCGTCGAGGTCCACGACATCGCGTTCGCTGGTTCGCGAGACTCCGCTCGCTCGCGCCGCGGCGGAATCGGCGGAGGTTTTCCGGCCCCGGGCGGCCTTGGCGTGGTCGGCGGGTGCGTCGGAGTCGACCACTTCTGCTCGGCCGGCGGCGGGCCCTGGTTCCAGGTCCGCGCCGAGGGCTACCAGCAGGCCGAGCTGGATATCGGTGGGATCGATCTCGTCGGCCTGCGGCAGGGTGAACGCGGCCTGGTCGGCCAGGTGCAGCGCGATCCAGCCGTCGCGGGCGGTGATGGCGCCGTGGCCCGACCACACCACCTCGCCGGTCGCCATCAGCTCGTCCAGCATGGCGGGGGAGTAGTCGCGGACGCGGGTGGGCAGGATCAGCGACTCCCATGCCGAGGCTGGAATCGGTACGCCCGCCAGCTGTTCCACGACCGTGGCCACGCCGTCGACGCCGCGGAGTTCGCCGGAACCCACGTGTTGCCAGGACGGCAGGAACCGGGCGAACGCGGCGGTGGACACCGGCTCGACTTCGTGCCGGGCGGCAGCCAGCGAACGGCGGCGCAATCGACGAAGGACCTGGGTGTCACACCACTCGCCGCCTGCGGTGCCCGGCGTGAATTCGCCTTCCACAACCCGTTTTTCGGCGAGTAGTCGGTGCAGCGATGTGGCGGCGACGGCAGAGCCGAGGCCGAAGCGGGCGGCCACCGCGGCGGTGGTGAACGGTGCGTGGGTGCGGGCGTAGCGTCCGACCAGGTCACCGAGGGGATCGGGGACCGCTTCGATGAACGCCGCGGGCACGCCGATCGGCAACGGCACACCCAGCGCGTCGCGCAGGCGAGCCGCATCCTCCACCGCCACCCACCAGGTATGTCCGGCGAACGAGACCTCCAGCGCCCGACGCGAATCCCGCAACTGTGCGAACCAGGCCGGTGCGTCGGAGTCGGCGAGCACCTCGAGTTCTCCGGCCAGCGTGCTGCTGTCGGACGGCGCGGCGGGTTCGGCCGGGCTCGCGCCGTCGAACGAAGTGGTGCGGGCGGCGCGGTCGAACGGCGAAACGTGATCCGAGGGCCTCGGATTATCGGGTGGGGCCAGGACACCTGGCGATCCGGATCCGTCCGCGTCGGGCGCGGACCCGGGTTCGTGGGCGCGGAAGTCGTCGGGCGCTCGGCTTTCCATGGCCTCGGCGTGGCGCGCGGCGGACGCGGTGCCGGGGCGGGGTACGCAGCGGGCCGCGGCTTCGGTGGGGGTGAGGGGGCCGAGCAGGCGCAGGAGGTCGGCCAGGCCCTCGGGATCGCGGGCTCGGCGTTCGGGGGTCAGGCGCTGGAGTTCTTGTTCGGTCAGGGTGATGACGGCGGGGTCGAGGAGTTCGCGCAGCTCGACCCGGCCGAGTAGTTCGGCGAGCAGGCTGGAGTCCAGCGCCAGTGCGGCGGCCCGGCGTTCGGCCAGCGGGCTGTCGCCGTCGTAGAGGAACTGGCCGATATAGGAGAACAGCAGGGCGCCGGCGAAGGGGGACGGGCTGGCGGTTTCCACCTCGATCAGGCGGATCTCGCGGCGGGCGACCTTGGTGAGCAGCTCGCGCAGGGCGGGTAGGTCGTATACGTCGCGCAGGCATTCGCGCACGGTCTCCAGCAGGATCGGGAACTGCGGGAACTTGCGTGCCACGTCCAGCAATTGGGCCGAGCGCTGTCGCTGCTGCCACAGCGGTGCGCGCTTGCCCGGATCGCGGCGGGGCAGCAGCAGTGCCCTGGCGGCGCATTCGCGGAAACGGGACGCGAACAGTGCTGAGCCACCGACCTGTTCGGTGACGATGTCGTCTATTTCGTCGGGTTCGAAGGCGAACAGCTCGGCGCCGGGCGGTTGGTCGGTGGTGTCGGGCAGACGCACCACGATGCCGTCGTCGGAGGCGGTCGGGGCGGCGTCGATGCCGAACTGTTCCTGCAGGCGCGCACCCACCGCCAGCGCCCACGGTGCGTGGACCGGGGTCCCGTAGGGGGAGTGCAGGACCAGTCGCCAGTCGCCGAGTTCGTCGCGGAAGCGTTCCACGACCAGCGTCCGGTCCGTCGGCAATTGGCCGGTGGCACTGCGCTGCTCCTCGAGCAGGCTCACCAGGTTCGCGGTCGCGTTCTGGTCGAGCCCAGCGGTGCGCACCAACTGTTCGAGCCGGGCCGCGGGCTTGCCCTGCTCGACCGGCGACGCCTTCGCGGCTTTTCCGCGAGCCCCCGCGGGCACATCCGAGGACCCGGTTCGGTCCCGGGCCGCGGGCGCCCGGCCGACCTTCTTCGCGTTCGATTCCACACCCGCCGCGGGGAGTCCGGAGACTTCCGACATCGCCTCGGCCAACGGCAGCGGGTCCGACACCGGCGCGACGGCTGCGCTCGGCCCGGCTCCCATGTTCGCCACGATCCGACTCAGCTCATCGGCGGGCACCTGCCCCGCCTTGCGCACGAATTCGCCCAGCGCGGCGCCCAATTCGGCCGGGCGCCCCAATCCGTCACCATGCCAGAACGGCAAACGGCCCGGCATCCCGAACGCAGGCGACACCAGCACCCGATCGAAGGTGATCTCTTCGATCCGCCAACTGGTCGCGCCCAGCGCGAACACATCGCCGACGCGCGATTCGTAGACCATCTCCTCATCGAGTTCGCCTACCCGAGAGGCCTTTTCGCCTACCATGAACACCGCAAACATGCCACGGTCGGGGATCGCCCCACCGGAAGTCACCGCGAGCCGCTGCGCACCGGGACGGCCGGTGATCGTCCCCGCGTCGCGGTCCCAGACCACGCGTGGCCGCAGTTCGGCGAACTCGTCGGACGGGTAGCGCCCAGCCAGCAGATCGAGCACCGATTCGTAGGCCGAGCGGGGCAGGTTCGCGTAGCTGCCGGTGGAGCGGACGATATCGAACCAGCCGTCGACGTCGATGGGTTCGAGCGCACAGGCCGCCACCGTTTGCTGAGCGAGGATGTCGAGGGGGTGCGCGGGTATCTGCAGCTTCTCGATCTCACCCGCGAGCATGCGCTGGGCGGCGACGGTGCAGTGGATGACGTCGGTGCGGTGCTTGGGGAACAGCACGCCTCGCGAGATCTCACCGACCTGGTGTCCGGCGCGGCCGACGCGCTGCAACCCACTGGCCACCGAGGGCGGCGCCTCCACCTGCACCACCAGATCCACCGCACCCATGTCGATGCCGAGTTCGAGACTGCTGGTGGCCACTACACAGCGCAGGCGACCGGTCTTGAGGTCATCCTCGATGATGGCCCGTTGTTCCTTGCTCACCGACCCGTGATGGGCACGCGCCAGTAGCTGCTCGGCGCCGTGGACGACCTCGGTGGACGGCCCGAGCTGTGCCGGTGGTTTGTGGTCGGTCTCCACCGGCTCGCCCAGCCGGGCGGCGTAGGTCTCGTTGAGGCGTGCCGTCAGCCGTTCGGACAGGCGCCGTGAGTTCGCGAACACGATCGAGGATCGATGCTCGAGCACCAGGTCGACGATGGCCTCGTCGACGTGCGGCCAGATCGACCCCGGCTGATCGGCGTCGCCCCCCGGGTCGGTCATGTCTGCCACCGGTACGCGCACCGACAGGTCGAAGGTCTTCGGTGCGGGCGGGCGCACGATGGTAATCGGCGCGTTGCCGACCAGGAAACGCCCGACCTCCTCGGGTGGGCGCACCGTCGCCGACAGGCCGATCCGTTGGGCGGGCGTCTCGGTGAGCTGGTCCAGACGCGCCAGCGACAGCGCCAGATGCGCACCACGCTTGGAGCCGGCGATGGCGTGTACTTCGTCGACGATCACCGTGTTGACCTGCGCGAGCGTCTCGCGAGCCGCCGAGGTGAGCAGCAAGAACAGCGATTCGGGCGTGGTGATGAGAATGTCGGGCGGCGTGCGCAACATCGCGCGCCGCTGCGCGGGCGGGGTGTCGCCGGAGCGCACCCCCACCGAGATGTCGGGCGGGTCCAGGCCCAGCCGCTTGGCCGTCTGCGTCACTCCGACCAGTGGCGCCCGCAGATTGCGCTCCACGTCCACGGCCAGCGCTTTCAACGGCGACACGTACAACACCGACGTGCCCCGCGCCGTCCCCTTCTCGGGTGGCTCCCGCTGGGCCAGCTGGTCGATAGCCCACAGAAAGGCCGACAGCGTCTTGCCCGACCCCGTCGGCGCGATCACCAGCGTGTTCTCCCCGGCCGCGATCGCGTCCCACGCGCCGAGCTGGGCCGACGTCGGGCCGGGGAAGGCGCCGTCGAACCACTGGGCAGTCGCGGGGGAGAACCGATCCATAGCACCAAGTGTGCACCGACCCACCGACAACCTCGCCGACAGCACGCACCGCGACCTGCGTCTATGTGGCTGACGCGACATCCGGCGACCCGGGCTGACCCGCGATCAGCCTGCGTCGGTGACCGGCTCACCGGGCGGGAGTGGCGTGCTCGACCTTCACAAGAAGAAGTGCTAGCAGCGCTAGACAGTCTAGCGGGGCAACTGTTACCGTTGCTCCAGTCTCTAGCGCTGCTAGATTGTTGAAGGGAAACCGACATGCTCGTTGTCACCGGCCAGATCATCGCCGCCATCGCCGTTCTCGCGAATGCCGTCGTCTACGGCACCGACGTCTGCGGGGCGATGATCACCCGGTCCGTCTACCGCAAGCTCGACGACGCGGCAGTGACCATGAGTGCGGGGTGGGGTCACTACTACGGCGACAAGCGGATGCCGGTCGTCGGGGTGAGCGGTGTGGTGGCCGCGGTGCTCACGTTGCTGATCGCGCTGTCGGCGGGCCGGGCCGGCGCCGCGGTCGCGGCGGGGGTCACGGTCGCGGCGCTGTTCACCTGGCTCGCCGTCTACATCCGCGTCGCCAAGCCGATCAACACCGCGCAGACCACCGCCGCGCGCAGCGGCATCATCCCGGCCGATGCCCGTGCGCTCCAGGACAAGTGGGACAGCATTCTGAAGTACCGGGTCACGCTGCAGTTCACCGCCATCGCGGGACTGTGCGCAGCGCTGATCCTGTTCTGATCCGACACCGAATTTCACCGAGGAGCAACGAGATGACCTTCACCAGCAATGAACAGCAGTTCCTCGCCGACGCCGGCATCGGTCGGCTGGCCACGGTGTCGCCCGACGGCGTCGTGCAGAACAATCCCACCAGCTATCGGGTGAACGCCGACGGCACCATCGACATCGGCGGCATGCGGATGCGGGCCAGTCGCAAGTACCGCAATGTCGAGGCGGGCAGCCGGGTGTCGTTCGTCGTCGACCAGCAGGTTTCCCTGGAGCCCTATGTGATTCGCGGCGTCGAGGTGCGCGGTACCGCCGAGGCGCTCGCGGACGAGGAGCCGCCGTTCCCTCCGCAGGAACGCGCGATCATCCGAATTCGTCCCGAACGGATCATCTCCTGGGGCATCGATGGCGGGTCCTTCGACTTCACCAGTCGCGGCGCCGAGTAGCCGGGCGACCCGCACCCGCAGGGAACGCGCTACCGCCCTCGGATGTCGCTGACAGGGCCTCGCGCCCGGCCCGGAGTGTGGCGTGGATCGCACTCGTGGCTACCCTCGACTCTCGTGCAAACGGTGCTGAGAGTCGACCTTGTCGGCCATGGCCTTACCGAGGCGGTACGTAAGGCGCGTTTTCCTGTCGATGAACCCCTCGACGAGTCGGGGCGGGCCGCTGTGCGTGCCTGTGTGCCGCTCGATGAGGCGCTGGTGCGGACAGGGCCGGAGCGGCGGGCTCGGGAGACGGCGGAGGAACTGGGCCTGCTCGCCGAACAGGATGTGCGATTACGGGATCTCGATGCCGGGTCGTGGCGGGGCAGCGAGATGGGCAAACTCGCTCAGGACCAGTTGTTCGCCTGGCTGACAGATCCCGAATTCCGCGGGCACGGCGGCGAATCGGTGACCGATCTGGTCGATCGGATGCGCTTCTGGCTGGCCGAGATCGCCTCGGCGGGGCGCGACACCGTGGCGGTGACGCACCCGGCGGTGGTGCGGGCGGCGCTGCTCGTCGTCCTCGACGCACCGGCGAAGTCGTTCTGGCGCATGGATGTTGCGCCCGCGAGCGTTACTCGCCTGCACTATCGGGGGAACTGGACGCTGCGGCTCGGCCACGGATAACGAAGAAGGCCCCGGAGTCGAAACTCCGGGGCCTTCTTCGTAGTAGCGGGAACAGGATTTGAACCTGCGACCTCTGGGTTATGAGCCCAGCGAGCTACCGAGCTGCTCCATCCCGCGTTGCAAATACCACTTTACACGGGG
>JACIXH010000125.1 GCA_014360565.1 Nocardia sp. | reverse complement strand
CGGCGCGCACGGCGGGTGACCCCCGGGGGGGGGGCGGGCCCGGCCGCCCACCCCACGATTCAGGCCAGCAGTTCGACCCAGGACCCGAGAACGGGATCGCCTGCGAGCGTGGGGAAGTCGATATCCGCATGACCTGCCGACCGCCATTTCTCCACGAGCGACATGATGCGCACCGAATCGAGTCCGGCATCGAGTAGATCGGTCTCGGGGCTCAGCTCGGCCGCCTCGACGCCCAGTACGGTGGCCACATCGGCGATCACCTGTTCGTCTGTCATGGTCATTCCTCTCGATCGAAGTCGGCGACGCCGCGCTTCCAGTACCCGGCGATGAGCGAGTCCTTCGCCCCGATGCCCAGGTCGTTGCGGATGATCTTGCGGATGCCGCGCAGGCACCCCGCTTCGCCCGCGACCCAGGCGTAGACGCGGTGGCCCGCAGGCACTGTCACCTCGCGCACCGCCTGCTCCAGTACGTCGCTGGTGCCCGGCGCCAGGTCGCCGCGGTGCACCCAGCGCACGCTGACACCGGCGGGCGGGTCGAGCGGGATCTGTTCAGCCGGGCCGCTCACCTCGATGAACGCCCAGCCGGTGGTGTCGCGCGGCATGCGCTCGAGCCAGCGGGCGATCGCGGGTAGCGCGGTGATGTCACCGGCGAGCAGATAGTCGTCGTAGGTCTGCGGGATCACCACCCCGCCGGGCGGACCGGCGATGTGGACCTTGGTGCCGGGGGTGACCGAGCTCGCCCAGTCGGAGGCGAGGCCGCCGGGGTGGATGACGAAATCGATGTCGAGTTCGCCGTCTTCGGCGCTGTGGCGGCGCACGGTGTACTCGCGCGAGGTCGGGCGCGGGTTACCCCACTCGAGCATCGTGCCCTCGAGCTTGGGTAGCCGGAGCACGCCGTCTTCGCCCGGGAAGATCAGGCGCACATGCTCGTCCGGCACGTAGCTGTGGAACTTCGCGATATCAGGGCCGCCGAAGGTGATCCGCAGCAGCGCCGCGCCGACGGGGACCACCCGCAGCACCTGCACCTCCTGCAGGCCGATCGGATAGGGCACCTTGGCGCCGTGGTCCCCGGCGAGCACCTCGGCGATGGTCTCGGCGTAGGCACTGCGATCCTTCATCGTTGTTCCTTTCTGCGCAGTGGCCCGGCGGCGAGTGCCATCAGGCCGGTGAGTACCAGGACCGCGACGCCGTAGAGCACCAGCGCGCGTCCCGGAGCGAACATCTGGCCGGCGACGCCGGCCACCATGGAGCCGACCGCGGTACCGGCGACCGACTGCACCATCAGCAGACCCGACATCCGGCCACGCATGTGGTCGGGCGCGGCCTGCTGGAGCATGGCGTAGCGCAGCACCATGTTCACCGCTCTGGCCAGGCCGAACCCGGCGAGCCCGAGGAACACCAGCGCCGCGTGCGACCACAGCCCGGCCGCGATCACGCCGATCGGCATCAGTGCCAGCGAGACCAGCAGCGCCCGACCGGTATTGACCCGGCTCATCCACCCGCTGGTGAGCGTGCCGAGCACCGCACCGGCGCCGGGCGCGGCGTAGAGCAGCCCGAGGGTGCCCGGTCCCGCGCCGAGTTCGACATCGGCGAAGGCGGGCAGCAGCACCAGCGGTCCGCTGACGAGCATCCCGATCAGCCCGGTCGCCAGAATGAGCCGGATGGATTCGTGGCGCACCGCGAAGGAGATACCCGCGACCAGCTCACGCAGCGGGTTCTCCAGATCCCGTTGCGGTGGCGGCGACGGTCCGATCGCGGTGATCAGCCCGACGGTCGCGGTGGTCGCCAGCGCACAGAGGAAATAGGCCGTGGCCACACCGGTTTTCGCGACGAGCAGACCGGCGACCGCCGGGGTGACCATCGTGCCGAGGTCGGTGGTCAGCGAGACCAGCGCGCCCGCCGCGGCTACCTTCTCGCGACCGACCAGCACCGGAACCATGGCCATCAGGGCCGAACCGCTCACCCCGCCCGCGAGGCCGTCGATCACGGCGGCGAGGTAGATGGCGGACAGGAACGGATCCGGCAGCACGGCGTTCACCCCGAGCAGCAGGAACCCGATACCCGCGGCGCTGCGCGACCATTGGATCACCGTGCGGCGGTCGTACCGGTCGGCGACGACACCGCCGACGAGACTGCCGAAGAACAGGGCCGCCGCGGTTGTCGTGGCCACTCCGGCGACCTGCACACTCGATCCGGTCAGCTGATAGACCTGCAACGGCAGGGCCACCATGAGCAACCCGATGCCGAGCACCGACACCAGCCGCGCCGCGAACGCACACCGGAAGGGGCGCGAGGCCCGCAGCGGGCTGAGGTCGATGAGCAGACCGCCGGACGCGGTCATCCGAACTGCTCGACGAGCAGATCCAGGGTGCTCATGACGGTGCGGTAGTCGGGCCGCGAACTGGTCGCGGGCAGTTCGAAGACCGTGTTCGCCTGGAACGCGGGCAGCGAGGCGTACATCGCGTCGGCGCGCAGTTCGGTGAGCGAGCGGCCGCCGCTGAGCGGGATGGTGAACAGCACCGGCGCGTCGATCACGGTGCTGAGCAGCTCCGGGCTGAAGCTGATGAAGTCGGCGCTCTGCTCCTTGGCGGGATTACCGGCCTTGGCCTCCACCTGGGTGTCCAGCGTGAAGCCGACCTCGGCGAGCAGGGCGGGCAGGGCGGCGGTGGGGACGAAGACAGTCGGCTTCTGGCTCTTGATCGACTGGAACACCATGGTCGCGCCCGCGGGCGGCTTGATCTTGCCCTTGGCCTCGGTCAGCTTGGCCTGGTAGTTCGAGATCAAGGTGTCGACGTTGGCCGGCTTGTTGACGGTCTCGGCGATGAAGCGCAACTGGTCCTGCCAGTAGGTGGTCTCGGTCGGCATCAGCACGGTCGGGGCGATGGCGCTGAGCTGGTCGTAGGCGTTCACCGACTGCTGGCCGGGGTAGCCCTGCCCGCCGCCGATGATCAGATCGGGGCGCTGTGCGGCGATGAACTCGAGATTGATGCTCTCCCCGGAGGGCACGGCGAGGGTGCCCTGCTGCTTCGCGTCTTCGGCCCAGCCGGTGGGGAACTCGCCCGGCTTGGTCGGGACGCCGAGCAGGCGCGGGTCCGCGGCGACGACCGTGGCACCCAGGTCGTAGAGGTAGCCGACCAGATTGCCGTTGAGTACGACGATGCGCTGTGGGTCGGCGGGTACGTGGACAGCGCCCTTCGCGGACGCCACCTCCCGCGAGCCCGTGTCGGCGGCATCGGAGGACGAGTTGCTGCACGCGGTGATCGCCGCGACGAGCGCGAGAATCAGCAGGGCGAGGGCGGCGCGGAGGCGGCCGGATGATCGGTTGGTGAACATGGACGGGGATTTCCTCATTTCTTCAGTGCACCTGGGCGGCGTTCTCCGCCAGCGGAATCACCAGCGGGGTACCGGTTTCGGGGTCGTCGATGATGCGGCAGCGCAGCGAGAACACCTCGTGGACGAGGTCGGCGGTGACGATCTCGGCAGGTTCCCCTGATGCGACGATTCGACCCTCGCGCATGGCGATCAGGTGGTCGGCGTAGCGAAAGGCATGGTTGAGGTCGTGCAGGACCGCGACGATCGTGCGTCCCGAATCGCGGTTGAGCGAGCGGCACAGATCCAGCAGCTGGATCTGGTAGGCGATATCGAGATAGGTGGTCGGCTCGTCGAGCAGGATGATGGGCGTCTGCTGGGCGAGCACCATCGAGATCCACACCCGCTGGCGCTGACCGCCCGACAGCTCGTCGACCGGTCGCGCCGACAGCTCGGCGACGCCGGTCGCCGCCATCGCCGCCGCGACCGCCTCCTCGTCGGTCCGCGACCACTGGCGCAGCAGCGTCTGATGCGGATAGCGGCCGCGCGCAACGAGATCCGCCACGCGGATGCCGTCGGGCGCGGTCGAGGTCTGTGGCAGCAGGCCGATCTGGCGAGCCAGTTCCTTGGCCGGATAGTCGGTCACCGACTTGTCGTCGAGCAGCACCTTGCCGGACTCAGGGGCGAGCAGCCGGGCCAGTGCGCGCAGCAGCGTGGACTTGCCGCAGGCATTCGGGCCGATGATCACAGTGAACTTGCCGTCCGGAATGTCTACGGACAGCTGGTCACTGATGGTCCTGCCCTTGTAGCCCAGCCGGACGTGGTCGGCGCGCAGCCGCGCGGCGTGAGAGTCGTTCATATCGCTTTCTCTATTTCCGTCGTGCTTCGACGACGAGCAGATACGCCAGGTACAGGCCGCCGATCGCGCCGGTGACGATGCCCACCGGGATGGTGGTCGGGGCGAAGGCGTGCTGGGCGATCCAGTCGCAGGTGATCAGCAGGGTCGCGCCCATCACCGCGGCGGGGACCAGCGCGATCGACGGGGTGCGGGTGAGTTTGCGCGCCAGGTGGGGTGCGGCCAGCGCGACGAAGGCGACCGGCCCGGCGACGGCCGTTGCCAGCGAGGTGAATCCGACGCTGAGCGCGATCAGCCAGCCCGTCGCCTTGCCCGCGTCGAGCCCGAGGGCACGTGCGGTGTCGTCACCGAGTTCGAGGATCTGCAAGCGCGGCGCGGCCGGGATCAACGCCAGCGCCAGCACCGCCAGGATGCCGATCGTCGGCGCCACCTGCGGCCACGACAGTCCGTTGAGTGAACCGGCGCCCCAGGCCGCCGCCGACATCGCCGCGTCCAGGTCGGCCCGCATGATCAGCCAGGTGTTGACCGAGGCGAGCATGGCGCTCACACCGATTCCCACGATGATGAGCCGGAAGCCGGTCACGTTGTGCCGGAAAGCCAGTAGGTGGATCACCAGGGCCGCACCGAGACCACCGATCATGGCGCCCGCCGCCGTCTGGAAGTTCCCGCCGCCGAACGTGAGGATCACCAGCAGCGCCCCCGTGTAGGCCCCGGTGCTGAACCCGATGATGTCGGGGCTGCCCAGCGGATTGCGGGTGACCGACTGCAGGATCGCGCCGCTCACTCCGAGCGCCGCGCCGAGGACGAGCGCCAGCAGGATGCGCGGCAGCCGCCAATCCCACACCACCAGCCGGTCGAAGCGCTCGTCGCCGATGAACAGCGCGCGCAGCACGCGGGGCGCGGGAATCGGGAAATCGCCACTGCCCAGTGCGAGTACGGCGGTGGCGACGGCGATCACCAGCAGAATCGCGCACACCACCACGGTGCGCACACCGATCCTGGTGGTCAGACCCAGGCGCGGGGCTCGCGCGAAGAGCATGGTGCGCCCGAAATCGATCTTCGTACTCATGCTCTGTCCTTTGCGCGTGTTCGGGCGCTGATCGCTCATGCCGGGGCTCCCACGCGTGAACGGCGTGCCAGCCAGATCAGCATCGGCGCGCCGAGGAACGCGGTCACCAAGCCCGCGGGCACCTCGTCGGGACGAATGATGATGCGGCCCAAGATATCCGCGGTGAGCACCAGCAGCGGTGCGAGCACCAGCGAGTAGGCGAAGATCCAGCGCTGATCGGGACCGACCAGCCAGCGGGCGATGTGCGGCACCGCGAGACCGACGAAGGCGATGGGCCCGACCGCCGCGGTCGCGGTGCCGCACAGCAGCACCAGCGCCAGTGCGGTGAGCAGCCGCGTGCGGGTGACGTGCACGCCCAGCGAGCGGGCCAGATCGTCACCGAGGGCAACCGCGTTGAGCGAACGCGAGCACACCGCGGCGATCACCAGCCCGACCACGATGAACGGCGCAGCGCCCGCGATGATGTCGAACCCGCGACCGGTGAGCGAACCCGCGTCCCAGCGCCGCATCTCATCGAACGCCTTGGGGTCGATCAGCATCAGGCCACGGGTGAGCCCGCCCAGTACCGCGGTGGCGGCGACTCCGGCCAGCGTGAGGCGGATCGGATCGGTGCCGGAGTGGCCCGCGGTGCCGAGTCGGTACACGACCACCGAAACCACTGCCGCGCCGACGAATCCGAACCAGACGTACGAGGTGATGTCGGTCACACCGAGCAAACCCACCGCGACCGTGATCGCGAAGGCCGCGCCCGCGTTGACGCCGAGCAACCCGGGATCGGCGAGCGGGTTGCGCGTCAGTCCCTGCATCAGGCAGCCCGCGACGCCGAGGGCCAGTCCGGCCAGGAGCCCGAGAATCGTTCGGGGCAGCCGGTATTCGGTGACGGTGATGTGGTCGGGCGTGGTCGCCGGCCCCGTCAGGGCCAGCCAGACCTCGTCGAACGGAATCGATTTCGTGCCGACCAGCAGGCTCAGCGAACAGGCCGCGATCAGCAGTGCGACCGTCAGCAACCAGCCGCACCAGCGCGGACTTCTCATCAGGGAATCTCTCTTACGTCGAACAACGCCTCTGGGAAGGTTAGCCTAAGAAACCTAAACATAGGCGAGGCTTGCCTGAATCAAAGTTAGTCAGGGCAAGGGCTTGATAGGTGAGCCTAACCTGTCTACAGTTCGACCTGTTCAAGATCGGTGCGAATCGGTCACAACAGTTGATGAGGACATCCACGATGCGAAAAATGCTTGCGGCCACTGCGCTGGCCACGGCCGCGCTGGCCGTCGCCGGCGGATCGGCGAATGCGGACACCTTCGTTCCGCTCCCCGACGGTGAGAAGGCCGGTCCCGGTGTGACGATCAAGCGAGTGGGGGAAAGTGCCCTGATCTCGCCGTCGATGGCTGCCAACGGCGCCGGTCGGGTGGCGTGGGTGAGCGGAACCGTGCTGGCTGAGGTCACCGAGACCCCCACCGGCGAGGCTCGGCCCTTCATCGGCGGCAACAACGCACCGGGCACCAACAACTCCTCGACACACGGATCCTCGCGGGTCAGCACCGGTTACATCGTCGGCTGCCAGGTGAGCATCGCCGACGACGCGATCTCGGCGGGCGTCTCCGGTGGCATCTCCACCAGCGGCGTGAACGCGGGCGGCTCCATCGGCGTCAAGCTCGGTCCGGGCGAGGTGAAGTTCATCGGCGTCGAGGGCTTCGACATTCTCAAAGAGGGCAACTACCACGTCAGCTACTCCGACGTAGAGCTGCAGATCCAGGGCTGCGCCGGATACGCGCAGGCCCGGTCCTACACCGTCGTGGAGATCATCGGCGACAACTACTCCAAGACCTCCCTCTACGGTGCTCCGTTCAGCATCGGCTGACCTGGTCGCCCCTTTTCGATGAATAGGAATTTCTCCATGCCCAACTTCACGAAGGCGGCCGCCCGCGTGGCCGGTGCCGCCGCGGCCGCGACTGTCGCGCTCGGTCTGTTCTCCACCGGTGCCGCCAATGCCGATACCTTCATCCCGCTGCCCGGTGGCGAGATCACCGAAACGCTGCCCGACGGCACCGCGGTGACCATCCGGCTGATCAACGAGTCGGTCAACATCAGCCCGTCCATGGGCTCGACTCCGCTGCACCGCAACGTCTGGGCCTCCGGTCGTGCCGAGGTGCAGGTCCACGGCGCGCACAACGGCGCCAAGCTTTCTCCCGGCTATGTGGTCGGTTGCCAGGTCGACATCTCCGGCGGCAATGCCACCGGTGGCGCCAACGGCGCGGTGAACAGCCAGGGCAACGGCAGCGGCGGCGTGACCTCCGGTGGCAATCTGACCCTCGGCCCCGGCCAGGCGTCGACCTTCTGGCTGCTCCAGGTCGAGGGCGCGAACGCCTACGGCGAGGAGAGCTACGTCCCCGCCATCAAGTTCAAGGGCCAGGAGGGCTCGGTCACCTGGGCCGACTCGACCCTGGGCCTGGCAGGCTGCGCGGGCTACGCCCAGGCGCGTGCCTTCGTCGCTGTCGAGGTGACCACCGAGTTCGGTCGCTCCGAGATGCGACTGTGGGGCCAGCCGTTCAGCCTCGGCTGATTCGAATCCGGCACTGAGCACGGACTCTCGCTGACCGGATGGTCAGTGAGAGTCCGCTGTGCTCACCTCGGGCAGCTCCGGGGATTGCGCCGCGGCCTGGTTCGGTGCGGGAATATTGCGGAGCAGGACCATGACCAGCCCGGCGGCGAGAGCGGTCAACCCGATGCCGACCAGCGAATTCACCTGCAGTGCATGGGTATAGGCCTGTCGGGCGATCGTGGTCAGTTCCGCGCCGAGCGTTTCCGGTAGCGCCGCCGCGACGTGCAATGCCCCCGCGAGCGTGTCCTCCGCGACGGCCGCGGCCTCGGGTGGGAGGCCGGCAGGCAGCTGATCCGCCATCTGCCCTCGATACACGGCGGTGCCGATGCTGCCGATCACCGCGACCCCGAGCGCGGCCGAGAGTTCCTGGCCGGTCTCGGAAATGGCCGACGCGGCACCGGCGCGAGCGGGGTCGACCGCGCCGACGATGAGGTCGAGGCCGAGCACGAACATCGGGCTCAAGCCCAGTGAGAACACCACCATTCCGGTGACGATCAACGCGAGATCGTCGCTGCCCGCGAGCTGGGTGAAGATCGCGTACCCGGCCATCGCGATCACCAGCCCGCCGGTCATCAGGTACGCGGGGCGGATCCTGGGCGCCAGCGCGCTCACCACGCCCGCCGCCACGACCATCGCCGCCGCCTGCGGCACGGTCCACAATCCGGCCTCGAAGGCCGAAAGGCCGAGCACGAGTTGCAGGTACTGCGCGAGCAGCAGGAACAGCCCGCCCATCGCCAGCATGGCGACCATCAACGCGACCAGCGATCCGCTGAACCGGACATTGCCGAACAGGCGCGGATCGATGAGCGGATTGGTCAGGCGCTGCTGACGCAGGACGAACACCGTACCGAGGGCGAGACCGGCCACCAGCACGCCGACGGCTTCGACCGACCAGCCGTCCTTGGCCAGCTCCTTGATGCCGTAGATGACGGCCATCACCGACAACAACGACAGCAGGGCGCTGAGAATATCGAGCTTGCCCGGGTTCGGGTCCTTGTATTCGGGCAGCAGGAACGGGCCCGTCGCCAGCAACAGCACCATCGCGGGCACCGCGACGAGGAACACCGAACCCCACCAGAAGTTCTCCAGCATCGCGCCGCCGACCAGCGGTCCGATCACCATGCCGACCATGAAGCTGGTCATCCACACGCTGATCGCGGCGGTGCGCTGGCGGTCGTCGTGGAACATGTTGCGGATCAGCGCCAGCGTGGACGGCATCAGCGTCGCGCCCGCGATGCCGAGCAGTGCGCGGGTGCCGATCAGCATGTTCGCGCTCGTCGAGTACGCGGCGATCACCGAGGCGATGCCGAAGGCGATCGCGCCGATCATGAGCAGTTTGCGCCTGCCGATGCGATCGCCGACGGTGCCCATCGTGATGAGGAAGCCCGCGACGAGGAAGCCGTAGATGTCGAGGATCCACAGCAGCTGGGAACTGCTGGGCTCGAGCGCTGCGCTGATGTGGGGGATCGCCAGATAGAGCACGCTCATGTCCATCGAGATGAGCAGCGTCGGCAGGGCGAGGACGGCGAGTCCGATCCACTCCTTGAGTCCGGCCCTTGTGGTGGATTCCGACGGGGGCTGGTCGTGCTGGGTGGACGTCACCCTACGACCGTACCGGCGGATTCGACTCCGGTGCCAGCGAGTTTTTCGGGGTGCCCACCGTAAGTCATTGGACATTGCGGGCGGGCGACCACGATCATGGGCTCGGTGTCCACACGCAATGAACAGCTCAGGCTCGTCGATTCGCCGCGTCAGCCGCGCGATCAGGGCGAGCCGTTCCCGTGGTCGGCGACGATCGACTCGACCTACTCGACCCGCGACGCGATCGATGCGCTGGCCCTGGCTCCGTTTTTGCGCGGCGACCAGCCCTTCGCTCGCCAAGCCCACCTCGACCGGGTACGCCCCGACGCCGCGCTGCGGCCCGTCGACTCCCGGATCGTGCGCTCGGTCGTCGACGACGACAGCAGCGCGCTGCTCGCCGCCGGTGACGGCTGGGCGCTGCGGGCGGTGCGGTGGGCGAGCGGTTCGGCCACGATCGAGGTGACCGCGGTGAGTGACGAACTCGCCGTCGACGTGCTGGCGCAGGCCACCGACGGCGCGGCGTTGTCACGTGACGATGAAGCCACGGTCGAGATGGGTTTTTGGCACATGGACGTGCGCCGACCAGCACGCCGCCGCAGGCAGATCGCGGCGCCCACGTGGGACGAGATCCGGGGCAACTACACGGTGTCGGTGGCCGCGGGCATGGAACGGCTGATGGGGCTCGGCGTCGCCGATATCAAAGGGCGGCTGGTGCTGTTGCACGGAGAACCCGGAACCGGCAAGACCACCGCGCTGCGTGCGCTCGCGCGATCCTGGGCGCCGTGGTGTCAGGTCGACTGTGTAGTCGATCCGGAAGAACTGTTCAGCAATCCTGGGTACCTGATGGAAGTCGCGGCGGGGGCCGACGGCGACGACGAGGACGGTCGCTGGCGGCTGCTGGTGCTCGAGGACTGCGATGAGCTCATTCGTGGTGAAGCGAAAGAAGCTGCGGGGCAGAAGCTTTCGCGCCTGCTCAATCTCACCGACGGCATGCTCGGCCAGGGACGCAAGGTGTTGATCGCGATCACCACCAACGAAGACCTGTCCAGGCTGCATCCCGCGGTCGTTCGACCCGGTCGCTGTCTGGCCCAGCTCGAGGTCGGCCGATTGTCGGCGACAGAGGCTCGGGACTGGCTGGCCCGCCACCACGGTGTTCCCGACGCGTCGAGTTTTCCCGACGGCGCGACCCTCGCCGAACTGGTCGCCCACCGCGACGGCGGCATCCAGATCCAATCGACCATCGATCACTCGACCGACGTCGGCATGTACCTCTAGAGCCCCTGGATCGCGACGATCTCGACTTGAAGGCGCGTCATGCCTGGTCGGCCACCGGGCGGATGTGCGCCCTGACCAGCTCGGTGAGGTGACGGCCGACCCGGTCGAGCGGCTCGGTGCTGTGCTTGGCGAGCGACATCACCACCGCGCCCTCGATCGTGGCGATCACGGTCGTCGCCAACGAGCCTGCGGTGTCGGGGTCGATGTTCTCCGCGCGCAGCCGGGTCTCCAGTGCCCGCTCCCAGTCGCCGAACGCCTCGCCTGCCGCGTCGGCCGCCGCGGGTGATTCCGAGCGTCCGAGCGCCGCGGCCACGATCGGGCAGCCGGCGAGGAAGTCGCTGGACTCCACGACGTGTTTCCACGCGTCGGCGAACGAAGCGATGGTCTGCTCCGGCTCGGCGTCCTTGCTGAAGGTCTCGATCAGCGTCGTCATCGCGCGGCCCGCGACGCGGGTGGCTTCGGTGATCAACTCGGACTTGCCGCCGGGGAAGTTGAGATAGATCGTCCGCCGGGAGAACCCGCTGTGGGCGAGCAGGTCGGCAACGCCGGTCCCGGCCACGCCGTTGCGGCGTACCAGGTCGATCGTGCTCTGGACGAGTCCGTCGCGTGCTGCCATCGGCATCCTTTCGATCGGTCCGATTGTACTATACCGATCGGTGTACTACCGTCGAGTAAGTACATCGATCGGTGTACTCGATGCTATCCGTGGAGGAGCCGACGATGACAGCCCTGAGCGATCCGCTCGCCCTGCCGTGCGGCCAAGTGCTGCCCAACCGGTTGATGAAGGCCGCGCTGAGCGAGGGTCTCGGCACCTCCGCGGGCGCGCCCGACGAACGGCTCGACCGGCTCTACCGCAGGTGGGGTACCGGCGGTTTCGGTCTGGTGATCACCGGCAATGTGATGGTCGACCACGACCATCTCGGTGAGCCGGGCAATGTCGTCATCGCCGACGAACGTCATCTCGGCGACCTGCGCCGCTGGGCCCGCACCGCCAAGGGCGGCGATGCCCGGCTCTGGATGCAGATCAATCACCCCGGCAGGCAGGCGAATCCGCTCGCGACCCGGTCGCAGCCGGTGGCGCCGTCGGCGATCGGCCTTGGCCTGCCCGGTGTCCCGGCGCCGCGCGCGCTCACCGACGCCGAGATCACCGACATCGTGCGCCGTTTCGCCACCACCGCGCGGATCGCCGAGCGTGCGGGCTTCGACGGCGTGCAGATCCACGGCGCGCACGGGTACCTCGTCTCGCAGTTCCTCTCGCCGTTGGCCAATCAGCGCGACGACCGCTGGGGTGGTGACCCGCAACGGCGAGCGCGGTTCGTGCTGGAGGTGGTGCGCGCGATCAGGGCCGAGGTGTCGAAGACGTTCGCCGTCGCGATCAAGCTCAACTCGGCGGACTTCCAGCGCGGCGGCTTCACCACCGACGAGTCGCGCGAGGTGGTGCGCCGCCTCGCCGCCGAGCAGCTCGATCTGATCGAGATCAGCGGCGGCAGTTACGAATCGCCCGCGATGATGGGCAGGCCGGTGGAGCGTTCGGCGAGCACCGTCGCGCGCGAGGCGTACTTCCTCGAGTACGCCGAGTCGGTCCGGGCGGCCGCCGGGTCGGTACCGCTGGCCGTCACCGGTGGATTCCGTTCCCGCGTGGCCATGGTCGACGCAGTCGAGTCGGGGCAGTGCGATGTCGTCGGCCTCGGCCGGCCGAGTGCGGTGTCACCGAACGCCGCGGGCGAGATCCTGCACGAACGCACAGCGCGACTGCATTCCCCGCAGATCTCGCTGCGCCTGCCCGCGCGGGTGTCCACGCTGTCCAATGTCAAGAGTCTCGAAGGCGCGCTCGACCTGCAGTGGCACACCGATCAGTTGCATCTGCTCGGGGCGGGCGGGGAGCCCGATCCCGACCGCACGCCGTGGCTCACGGTGGCGGCCATGGTGAAACATCACGGCGTCGACGCGTTTCGTAGCAGGAGGAGTTCGGCGATGAACGCCAAGGACCCGATGCGGCGCAAGTTCGAGGTCGAGCGGGCGGTGGGTCGCTATGTCGCCAACCCGGCGGTCCGCGCGCTGAGCCGGATCGGCATCCGCACCTCGTTCGCGACCGAGCTGGAGACGATCGGACGCAAGTCCGGGCAGGCCAGGGTGGTGCCGGTCTCGGTCGCGTTCGACGAGCACGGTGCGTGGGTGATCAGCCAGCACGGGACGAGGTCGGGTTGGGCCGCCAATATCGGTGCGGAGCCGAAAGTTCGGGTCCGCCAGGGGAATCGGTGGCGAACCGGGACCGCTGAGCTGTGCCCGGTCGACGATGTCGTCGCGCGGGCTCGCACGTTCGCACCCAATCCGGTGTTCGCCGGGCTGACCGCGGCGACCTTCCGCGCGTTGCAGAGCACGCCGGTCTCGGTCCGGATCACCTTCACCGACTGACGACCTTCGCCGTGGCCGCGCAGGCCAGGGTGAGCACCAGCGGAACGGTCAGCGCCGCGGTCAGTGGGATCACGGCGGTGAGCCAGCCGATCATCGCGGGGCCCGCGAGCAGGCCGAGGTAGCCGATGGTGAACACGCGTGACATATCCGTGGCTGCTGTTGTGCCGCCGAGATTTCCTGCGGTGGAGAAGATCTGGGGGACCCCGCCTGCCAAGCCGAGGCCGCACAACGCCCACCCCAAGAGCGTGATCGGCAGCCCGGGCGAGGCGATGACCACCGCGAATCCCGCTGCGGCCAGCAAGCTTCCGTAGCGGACCATCGCGACGGGGCCGATGGCCGCGCTGATCCGGTCGGCGATGAAACGGCCGAAGGTCATGGTGGCGGAGAAGGCGCCGAACGCCAGGGCGGCACTCGCCTCGGAGGTGTCGAGGTGTTCGCGTACCTGTAGCGCACTCCAGTCCGCCGCCACTCCTTCGGCGAGGAGCAGGACGAACGCGATGCACCCGAGCGAGAACACTTTCCGTGTTCGCTGTCGTTCGGATCGCGGGTCGGTGCCCAGCCGGGCCGAATCGGCGGGCTCGGCACCGCTGGGCCGCAGTTTTGTCGCCTCGCTCGCTCGTTGGCTGGGTTCGATGGTCGCCTTCTGACCTGTGCTGTCACGGGTCCGCACGTCGTCGGTGCCGTAATGCTCTGAATGCGAAGCTGATCCGGGTCGGCTCTGTCCGAGCAGGTGGGGTACCAGTGCTGCCGTGATGCCCAGGCCGCCGATCCCCGCGCAGAGCAGCGTCAGCTGCGTTGGCCACCCCGCGTGTTGGGCTGCCGCGCCGAGCAGCGAACCGGCGAACGCGCCCGCCGAGAACATCGCGTGGAACGCGGACATGATCGGCCGGCCGTAGGCACGTTCCACGTGCACGGCCTGGGTGTTCATCGAGACGTCGAGAGCGCCCATGCCGAGCCCGAAGCAGACCAACGCGATGGCAAGGGTGACCGCATCGGTCGCCAGTCCCGGCCCGAGCACAGTCACCGAAATCGCCGATGCGGCCATGGCAACCAACGCGCGGCTGCCGAACCGGTCGGCGGCCGGGCCCGCAAGCCGCATCCCGACGAGCGCGGCGCCCGCCATCAGCAGCACGAGCACACTGAGTGTCGAGGCCGGCACCCCGGCCCGGTCGGTGATCGCCGGAATGTGGACCACCCACATGGACAGCAACACACCGTTCAGCGTGAAAGCCGCGAACACCGCGGCCCTGGCCTTGCGAACGCGGCGGTCGATCGTCGCTGAACTCACCGCCTCGACGGTACCGGGTGTGACCCAGGATCCGCCGCAGACCGCCGTCCGCCCACGCAGTTCAAGATCATCAGGCCATCAGGGATTTTCGCTCTCGGGCGATGTCTCCCGGATGGCCTGGTGATCAACTGTCCAGCTGCTACTGCCGGGGTGTCCAGACTCCGGTGGCGGCGGTTTTCTCGGTGTACTCGGTGAAATCGCGGGCCTCGCGGCCGAGGGCGCGGCGGACACCGTCGGCGGGTACGGAGTTGCGGCCGTCGAGGATGGTGCCGAACAGGTAGTCGAGCAGGCTGACCACGTCATCGGGGACCTGGTATTCGCTCAGGGCCGCAACGAATTCCGGCCGGGAGACCGGGATGAAGGCGATCTCGCGACCGGTCGCCGCGGCGATCTCGCCGACCGCTTCGGCGAAGGTCAGGGCGCGAGGGCCGGTGAGTTCGTAGAGCTGACCCGCGTGGCGCGCGTCGGTGAGCGCGGCGGCCGCCACCTCGGCGATGTCGTCGACGTGCACGAACGGCTC
Source organism: Nocardia sp. (assembly GCA_014360565.1). Taxonomy (GTDB): domain Bacteria; phylum Actinomycetota; class Actinomycetes; order Mycobacteriales; family Mycobacteriaceae; genus Nocardia. Next base: position 2,732 of record JACIXH010000125.1, on the reverse strand, counting down.
CGGCACGTCGCCGTTGGGCAGCGCCACCGCACCGGCGAGCACATCGTCGACGAAAGCGCCTTCGCTGAAGTTGTGGGCGAAGAAGGAACAGCGCACGATGGTCGGGCTCAGGCCCGAATCCCGCACGATCTGCTCGCATTCCATCGCTTCGGGTTCACCGCGGCCCGACAGCAGCACCACCGAGCGCACCCCCGCCGATCGGGCAGTGGCGGTGAACGCGCGGATGACGTCGGGGGCGCCGGGAACGGCGAGGTCGGGCTGGAAGGCGAGGTAGACGGAGTCGACGCCGGCCAGGGCGGGCGCCCAGGTGTCGCGATCGGTCCAGTCGAAGGGGATCGCGGCAGTGCGCGAGCCGTGGCGCACCGGTCGTCCGGCGGCTTCGAGGAGCGCCGCGACCCGGCTGCCGGTCTTGCCCGTCGCGCCGGTGATGAGGGAAAGCTGCTGGTGAGAGGCTGTGTTCGTCATGAGACAAGTACACCGTCGCGCGGCGCGCGCCGACATCGTCGTGCCGCTCACGAACATGTGTCGTCGTCTACCGGTGTCGTCTACTGTGGACGGGGTGGATGCGTTAGCCGGTCTGCTCGAAGGCCCACGCGCCCGCGGCGCGTTTCTCATGTGTTCGTTGCTGAACCCGCCGTGGTCGCTGCGCGTGCAGGACGAGGCCCCGCTCACGGTGCTCGCGATGATCCGCGGAAAGGCTTGGGTCAGTACCGATTCCATGCCGCCGCGGCAACTCGGCGCCGGTGATGTCGCGGTTTTCCGTGGGCCGCAGCCGTATACGGTGGCCGACGATCCGGCGACCGAACCTCAGATCGTCATCCGGCCAGGGCAGGTCACCACGACACCAGACGGTGAAATCCTCTGTGACACTTTGAGTCTCGGCGTCCGGCAGTGGGGCACCGATCCTGACGGTGACACGCTGATGGTCACCGGAACCTACGAGTCGGCGGGCGCGGTGAGCAGGCGGTTGCTGCGTGCGTTGCCGCAGGTTGCGGTGCTGCCGCGGGGCGAGCTCGATTCCCGGCTGCTCGACCTGCTCGTCGACGAGGCCACCAAGGACCTGCCCGCCCAAACCGCCGTCCTCGACCGGCTCCTCGACCTGCTGCTCATCGCCGCTCTGCGCGCCTGGTTCGCTCGCGACGACGCCCCCGCCTGGTACCACGCCTACAGCGATCCGCTGATCGGCAAGGCGCTGCGCCTGCTGCAACACAACCCGGCACACCCGTGGACAGTGGTCGCCTTGGCCGACGCGGTCGGCATGTCCCGGGCCGCGCTGGCCCGCCGGTTCACCGAGCTGGTCGGCGAACCCCCCATGAGCTTCCTGACCGAATGGCGGCTCTCGCTCGCGGCCGATCTGCTCGCCGAGTCCGATGCCACGGTGGAATCCATTGCTCACCAGGTGGGCTACGGCAGCGCGTTCGCCCTCAGCACCGCCTTCAAACGGCACTTCGGGGTGAGCCCGCGCGACCACCGCCAGGGCAGCGCGGCATGATGGCCAGATGAGCTATCCCGTCCTGTGGCCGATGCCGACCCGGTGGGCCGACAACGACCAGTACGGCCACGTGAACAACGTGACCTACTACTCCTACTTCGACACCGCGGTGAACGCCTGGCTGATGCGCGCCACCGGCGCCGACATCACCGCACTGCCCGCGCTCGGCGTTGTCGCGCAGACCTCGTGCCGGTTCCACGGATCGGTGAGCTTCCCCGATCAGCTACAGGTCGGCCTTCGGATCGCCCGCCTCGGTACCTCGAGCATCACCTACGACCTGGCGATCTTCCGCGAGGGCGAGGCGGGCCTCGAACTTGCCGCGACCGGCGAATTCGTCCACGTCTATGTCGACGCCGACACCCGCAAGCCGGTAGCGATCCCCGAGGTCGTGCGCACCGCGGCCGCCGAGCTCGTCACCGAGTAAACGTTCACGACGCTATAACGCCTACCTCGGGCCACTCGCTGCCGCGGCGGGCGCGCAGGATGATCTGGCCCGCCGGCGAGTAGCCCGGCGGTCCGGGGAGGGCGGAGAAGGTGGTTTTGTCGATCACCACCGACGAGTCGAGCTGTTCGCGGCTCGGGCCCCAGTGGTACTCGACCTCGGTGAGCTCGTCGCGAACCTTCTTGAAATACATCAGGTGTGCCATCGCCGGATCTCCGCGTAGACCTCCGGCGGTCAGCGGATCGTGACCGTCGGCTTGGAGTCCATCGTGGCAGGAATCGAGCGATCTCGCCGCTACCTCGCCGAAAATTTCGGGCGCGAGGGGTCAGTGTTCACGCCCGCAGCATGGTCTGGAATCGGCGCATACCGGAAATCCACCGGTCGTAGTCCGATCCTTTGTTGCGATACATCTGGAGTACTTCGGGGTGGGGCAGGATCAGGAAGTGTTCGGCGGCCATCGCCTCGACCACGGTGTCGGCGACTTCCTCGGGGGAGAGCACCGCGCCCGCCGTCTTCACGGCCTTGATCGCCAGTTCGCCTGCCTCCGGGTTCTCGGGGATGAGCCCGCCGGTGAGCAGCTGGGTATCCACGCCCATCGGGCACAGGCAGCTCACGCGAACACCCTGGTCGCCGTAGGTGACCGAGAGCCATTCGGCGAAGCCGACCGCGGCGTGTTTGGTGACCGAGTAAGGGGCGGAACCGATTTGGGTGAGCAGGCCCGCCGCGGACGCGGTGGAGACGAAGTAGCCGCTGCCGCGCTCCAACCAGCCGGGGACGAGCAGTTTGGCGGCCCGCACA
>JACIXH010000124.1 GCA_014360565.1 Nocardia sp. | reverse complement strand
TATTCCGAACGCTGCGGCGACCAACTCCCTCAGAGGGGGACTTCGTCCCACCACTCGACGACTTCGTCCTGGGCGGACGGACGCGGCGCGCCGCCGGTACCGCTGCTGCCTCGGCGACTCACCACGACAAGGTAATTCGCGCGCGACGAGTCATCAGGGAAACCCAGGACCTGATACGCCGTCTGCACGCGGGCGCTCGCCGAATCCGGAACCACCCACCGTTGCAACGAGAACGGGATGCCGTCCTTGTCCGCCTCGTACCGAACCATCCCGGGCAACGCATCCCGCACCGACCGCGCCTGTCCGGCAGTCGCGTATTCCAGCACCTGGTAGCTCACGGCGCCGGGCTGGCTGTCGACTCGATCGCATTGCCACCCGGTAGTGATCGGGGTCCATTGCAGCGCGGGCTCTTTCCACGCCAACTCGCTCACATCGCGCACCCCCACACACCGCGTCCCGCGATAGCCGATCCCGGTATCGTCGGCTCCCTGCGGGATCAACGTCGGAAAGACGAGACGCCCCTCGGCGAACGAATCCGTGGCCTCCGCCATCGAACTCGACGTCACGTTCGCGCCACTGCCGGCGTCGAGATCATCGTCGCCGTCCGGCAACACCACCACAACCAGCGCGACGACCAACGCCACCAGCACCAACACCAACGCCACCAACAAGACCCACCCGAACCGCTGGATCCCCGACACCCGCCGTGGCGGCGGCCGAAGTCCCGGCTGCGCGACCCTCGGGTGCCCCCGATGTCCCGGCGGCCCGCCTTGATGTCCCGAAACCGTCTGCCTAGCAGAAGCACCCGGCATGGGACCGCCGGGCTGTCCCGCCGCCGAACGACCCGCGTCGACCTGCTGCCCCGCCATACCCGGCGCAACCGCGCCCTGTCCTGCACTGCCGGGCGCAACGGCACTACCCGGCGCGACCCCGCCCTGTCCCGCACCAGCCGGCGCAACCCCGCCCTGTCCTGCACTGCCGGGCGCAACGGCACTACCCGGCGCGACCCCGCCCTGTCCCGCACCAACCGGCGCAACCCCGCCCTGTCCCGCACCGCCCGGCGCAACAGCATTACCTGCCGCAGCCCCGCCCTGTCCCACACCACCCGGCGCAACAGGATTGCCCTGCTGATCCACGCCGCTCTGTCCCTCACCGCCCAGCGCAACAGCATTGCCTTGCTGACCCGCACCGCCGAACGCTGCACCGGCGGACGTCCCAGCCCGGTCTGCGGACCCCCCGACGCCCTGCGCCGCCCCAACGCCCGCATTGGCCGTGTCGGATGGCCCCGCGATCGACGTCACCTTGGTCAGAGCCGCCGCGTTCGCGGCATCCAGCTCACCCGAATCACACATCGCCACCACATCGGTTGCCGCCGTGGCTGATACCTCGTCGACGCCCGCCTCCGTGTCCAGTGAACGAGCGACGTCGGGCTTGTCCAGAGGTGCCGGACTGGAAGGTGTTCGGCCATCACCACCGGACGGCGGCGCGTCTTCGACTGTGCCCGCCGACTCCGCGAGCGCCCCTGACTCGACGGGTGGACCTGCGGTCGTGGCACTCGGGGTAGCGGCACCCGCACCGGGTTGCTGCACGCCGGACAACCGCGCCGACGGCGACCCCGTGTCCGGTATCGACGCCGCCGCTTCCGCTCCACGCGATGGCTGCCACGTATTCGGCGGTGCGGCAGGTGGACCCGCTGCCGGATTTTGGGCCATCGGAGGCATTTCTCCTGGCGACACCCCGGCAGTGGGCGCAGCCGGTCGGCGATCCGCCTGAGCTACTTCACCTGGCGACACCGCGGCACCGGGCCCAGCGGGTCGCCGATCCACCGGAGGCACTTCACCCGGCGACACCCCACCACCAGGCCCAGCAGGTCGCCGATCCACCGGCGGGACGGCCCCGAACGGCCGCGATGGCGGCTGCCAATGCGGTTGTGGCACAGGCGGTACGGGCGGCAAGTGGTAGCCGGGCTGGGCGAAGTGCGCGCCAGGTCCTTGCTGTGGAGCGGGCGGGTAGTAGCCGGGCGCCGGGCTCGCCGCAGGGCGCGGTAGCGCCGGTGGTGTCGTCGACGTCAAGGCCTGGCGTGCCGCCTTGGCGAAGGCCGTGCACGAATCGAACCGCGCGGCAGGGTGTTTGGCCATCGCCGCCGCCAGGACCGCGTCCATGATCGGCGGCAGACCCGCACGGCGCAGCGCCAGGGGCGGCGGCGGGGCATAGAGGGTTCCACGGATGATCTCGTTCGGGTCGGCGGAGTCGAAGGGGGCCAGCCCGGTGAACAACCAGTACAGCGAACAAGCCAGCGAGTACTGGTCGGAGCGATGGTCGAGCTCCGCGCCGGTCATCTGCTCGGGCGACGCGTAAGCCAGTGTCGCGGTGAACATGCCCTGCTGGGTGAGGTGCGTGGAGTCGGCGCGCAGGCGGGCGATGCCGAAGTCGGTGAGGAAGACCCGTTCGCCCTGCCCACCGCTGGACCGGGCCAGCAAAATGTTGGCGGGCTTCACATCTCGGTGCAGTACGCCCCTGCCGTGTGCGTAATCCAGTGCGTCGGCGACGCCTTCGATGATCTGTACGGCACGCTCCGGCGGCAACGCCATCGGGTCGACGGTCGCGGCGTCGATGCCGTCGACGTACTGCATGCTGATCCAGAGTTGTTCGCCCTCGGTCCCCCGGTCGAAGACGGTGACGATGCCGGGGTGGTCGAGCCCGGCGGCGAGATCGGCCTCGCGTTCGAACCGGGCGCGAATGCGCTCGTCGGCGAACAGATCGCGGTTGAGCAGTTTGAGGGCGGTCAGCCGGTCCAGGCGCGGATGCCTGGCCAGATAGACCGTGCCCATACCGCCCTGGCCCAGCATCGCCTCGATGGTGAATCCGGCGAACACCTCACCGATGTCGTGCACGACGACCCCCTTCCGACCGTGTGACCACGCTCATTCGAATTCTCGCCGAAAATCGGTGAAACTTGCTAACAGTCGTCCGGGAGTTTCCGGGCGCGCTCGACGAGAAGTTTGCACCGCCGGAGCACGCGCACAGGGTGGTGGGGAGGATTCGGTGGTGAAGTCGACCGTAACGGCGGCTGCCTTTCGCAGATTGCTGCTCTGTGGGGTGCTGGCAGCTGCCGCACTGTCCACCTCGTGCACCACACCGGGTACCCCGACGGCGGTGAGCGCGCCCACGGTCGCCGTCAATAGCGACGATGCTTGGCACCCAGGGCTTTCCATCGGTTTGCCCGATTCGCTGGCCGCGGAGTTCACCCTCTTGCAGTCGACCCTGCCCGGACAGGTGGGCATGGCGTTGATGCCGGTCGGGGGCGGCCGGATGACGATCTACGGCGACTGGACCACCGGCATCGCCTGGTCCACGATGAAGATCCCGCTCGCGGTCGCCGCGCTGCGCCATGATCCCGACCAGTCGATCTTCGAGATGGTGCAGGCCGCGATCACGGTCTCCGACAACGACGCCGCCGCGGGTCTGTGGGAGTCCCTCGGTGACGCACCGGAAGCCGCCGACGCCGTGCAGCAGGTCCTCGACGAGGCAGGCAACGCCGCGACCGGAAAGACCGCCAGCCGAACCGAACTCGACAGCACTTCGTTCGGCGGAACCGAGTGGTCGCTGGCCAACCAGGTGCGGTTCGCGTCGCGGCTGCCGTGTCTGCCCAACAGCGAGGTCGTCACCTCGCTGATGGGCGAGATCACCGAAGATCAGGGTTGGGGTCTGGGCCTGCTCGACGACACCGAGTTCAAGGGCGGCTGGGGGCCGGACGACATCACCGGGATCTACACGGTTCGCCAGTTCGGACTGGTCCCCATCGGCAGCGGTCAGCTCGCGATAGCCCTTGCGGCGCAGGCCGATTCGGGCTCGTTCGACGACACCACCGCCCTGCTCGACCGGATGGCGCTGCTGCTGTCGCGGCACCTGCCGAATCTGCGCGGCGGGGTCTGCCCGCGCTGAGCGCGCCGGCTCAGCCGGGGACGACCAGGCCGGATTCATATGCCAGGACCACCGCCTGGGCGCGGTCGCGCAGCCCGAGCTTCGAGAAAACCTTGGAGACATGGGTTTTCACGGTCTGCTCGGCGACGAACAGCGCCGAGGCGATCTCGGTGTTGGACAGTCCCTTCGCCACCAGTTCGAGCACCTCGCGTTCGCGCGGGGTCAGCGTGCCCAGCGCGGGCGCCGGAGCGGCGCGCACCGTATTGCGCCTGCGGGTGACGTCGGCGATCAGCCTGCGGGTGATGGTGGGGGCGAGCAGCGCCTGACCGTCGGCCACCACCCGTACCGCGCGTACCAGCTCTTCGGCGGGTGCGTCCTTGAGCAGGAACCCGCTCGCGCCGATACTCAGCGCCTCGTACACGTAGTCGTCGATATCGAAGGTGGTGAGCATGAGCACCCGCACCGGCGGATCGAGATTCGAGGTGAGGATCGCGCGGGCGGCCTCGAGGCCGTTCATCTGCGGCATCCGCACATCCATCAGCACCACATCGGGACGCAACCGCTTGGCCTCGGCCACGGCCACCTTGCCGTCGGGTGCGTCGCCGACGACGCTGATATCGGTCTGCGCGCCCAGCAGGGCCCCGAACCCCTGGCGAACCATCGCCTGGTCGTCGGCGATCAACACGGTAATAGCCACGCCACCACCCTAATGTGCTCAGACGCGCGGTGTTCCCCGGTCTTTCGCGCACGGCTGCGGCGATTTCTATCCGGTCGGCAGTTTCACCGACACCTCGAAGCCGCCGTCGAGTGTGGGCGCGGCGTGGAGTTCGCCGCCGACCGCGACCACGCGGGTGCGCATGCCGTCGATGCCGTGACCGCCGCCCGCGCCGGGTTGCGGCACCGTGGCGGTCGCGGCGTTGTGGACACTCACGCTCACCATGCCGGGATCGACCGCCACCGCTACCTGCACGGCCGCGCCCGGTGCGTGCCTGGCGCAATTGGCCATCGACTCCTGGACCACCCGATACACGACCAAACCGGTCGTCTCCGGCACCGAATCCAGGTCCCCCGTCACCGTCCAGTCGACCGGCACACCCGCGCGCAGGGCCGAGGCGCACAGGGCTGGCACGTCCGAGGCGCGCGGCGGCGGTGCGTGCTCGGGCAGCTGGCCATCGCTGCGCAACACCCCGAGCAGGCCACGGATCTCGTTGAGCGCGGTGCGGGCGGTCACACCGATCGACTCGAATTCGGCGCGTGCGGCCGGATCCAGCTCGGTGATCCGGTAGGGCGCGGTCTGTGCCTGCACCACCACCATGGACATGTGATGGGCGACCACATCGTGCAGGTCGCGAGCGATTCGCGCCTTCTCCTCGAGGATCGCCCGCCGCGCGCGCTCCAGTTCGGTCACCTCTTCTTGACGCTCGAGCTTGCGCCGGGAGGCGAGCAGGATCCGCACGAGGTAGCCGAACAGCGCGAGCGCGCCGAACCCCATCGCCCAGCCCCACAGCGGACCGTCCGCCGAGCCGGGCATCGTGGTGGCGAACAGCATCGAGGTGGCCGCCCACGCGACGACCACGATCGGCACCGAAGCCCGCAACGCCACCGCGAACAGCAAGACGAACAGCACGATGATGTGCACGACCTGGAAGGGCAGGTCGTCATTGGGGCCCGGCTGCAAGCCGATCGAGAACAGCAGCGCGGCCCCCGCGGAGATCGCCCAGCCCAGCGCCGGGTTGACCCGTACGAACAGAATCGGGAAGGCCGCGAGCGCCGACAGCATGGGTGCCACCACGGGCGAGACCTCGTGGGTCGCGAACAGCGTCGGCCACGCGATGCTGTACAGAATCAGCGCTACCAGCACCGTCGACAGATCGAACCAGGTCTGCACGGAGATTCGTCGCGCGGCGGGGCGCACTGGTGCGGTCATGACAATGAGACTACGAACCATCCGGTCACCGGACCTCATACCCACGAACCGAATGCGACCCCCTACCCTGGTGTGACCCCGGCGCCGGGTCTGCCACCCGTGCGCCCCGATAAACCAGTCCGCAGCGGGATGTCCGCAGCGCGACCCGCTCCTTACTGTCGGAGGCCATAAACACCCCGCTTCGCCCGGTACCCGCCGCTGCTGTGGCCCGTACCCAGGATTCCACCGCCTCCGCGCCCGCCCCCGCGCCCGCACAGCATCGCCGTCGTAGCGGTGTCGCCCTGTGCACCGCCGGGTTGGCGATGGCCGCGGCGGTCGTCATGTCGGCGCCCGGCGCCATGGGCACCACCCCGAGTGGCGCGGAGAACGTCGCGGCCGCCGAGGCGGTGCGCGCGCTCACCGACGAAAGTCCGGACGCCACCTCGCTCATCCCCCGCGACTTCGGCTTCAAATTCGGCTACGACCCCGCTCAGATCGACGATCTGCTGGTGAATCCGAACGGCGGCTGCTCCTCGCCGGTGACGCTGCCCGCCGAGTTCGAGTCGGCGTGCAAGGCGCACGACCTGGGCTACGACGTGCTGCGCTACGCCGAGCGGGTCGACGAACCGCTCGGTGCGTGGGCGCGCCGCTCGGTGGACGCGGCGCTGAACCGTCGCATCCACGCCTCCTGCCAGCTGCGCGACGACGAGTTCTCCCGCGCCCGCTGCAGCGTGATGGCCGATATCGCGTTCACCGCCGTGGACGTGAACTCGCGCCGCCAGGAGTACGGCGCACCGGTGGTCGAGAACGTCTTCGCCCAGACCGACCCGGCCGACCGTCCCAACCTCTGGCCGCTCGCGCGCACGATCCTGGGCCTGTTCGCGGTGACGGCGGCCTCGGCCGTGATCATCGACGCACTACGCAAAGTACGTCGCCGGTACGCGTGACCGGAGCCTGGCGACGGCGGAGGTACGCGGGAGCGCGGTTGCCGAAAACTAGAACATGTTTTAGCTTTCACGCATGTCACTAGTCATCGACGAAACGATCGAGATCGACGCCCCGGCCGCGAAGGTATGGGAGGTGCTCACCGATTTCGAGCGCTACGGCGAGTGGAACACCTTCTGCTACGAGGCGTCGAGCACCCTGGAACCCGGCTCGGCCATCGACATGCGGGTGCAGTTGGGGAACAACCGCCGTCCGCAGCAGGAGTGGATCCGCACCCACACCCCCGGTGTCGAGTTCAGCTACACGATGAAGCCGGTGCCGATGGGCGCGCTGCACAGTCTGCGTTCGCACACCGTGGTCCCCCTCGGCGCCGACCGGTGCCGCTACGAGTCGCGATTCACCCTGGCGGGCTGGCTCAGCCCCGTCGTGACGCTGATGCTCGGCAAGCACCTGCGCGCGGGCTTCGGTGCGATGACCAAGGGGGTCGCCGAGCGGGCCGTGGCCTGAGTCGTCGACGCTGCTCGCAGCGGTCGACCAGCGAGCCGGGCGGCTCGGTAGCGACCCTGAAACGAAAGACGGGGCGCGCCAGGGTTTTTCACCCCAGCGCGCCCCTACTTCGGCGTAGCTGTTCTCAGAGCGCGCTCGGCGTCGGCAGCGCACCGCGCGCCACCTCGTACGCGGCGCCCACCCGGTACAGGCGATCGTCGGCCAGCGCGGGAGCCATGATCTGCAGCCCCACCGGCAGGTCGTCGTCGGCCGACAGACCCGACGGCACCGACATGCCGGGGTGGCCCGCCAGGTTGGTCGGCAGGGTGCACAGGTCCGACAGATACATCGCCAGCGGGTCGTCGACCTTCTCGCCCAGCTTCCACGGGGTGAACGGGCTGGTCGGCGAGACGAGCACGTCGACCTGCTCGTAGGCGGCGTCGAAGTCGCGCGCGATCATCGTGCGGACCTTGAGTGCCTGGCCGTAGTAGGCCTCGTAGTAGCCCGCCGACAGCGCGTAGGTGCCGATCATGATGCGGCGCTTGACCTCCGGGCCGAAACCGGCCTCGCGGGTCAGCGACATCACCTGATCGGCGCTGTGGCTGCCGTCGTCACCGGCGCGCAGGCCGTAGCGCATGGCGTCGAAGCGCGCGAGGTTCGACGACACCTCCGACGGCATCACCAGGTAGTACGACGACAGCGCGTACTCGAAGCTCGGGCACGACACCTCGATCACCTCGGCGCCCAATTCCTTCAGCACCGCCACAGCGGCGTCGAACGAGGCGATCACGCCGGGTTGGTAGCTGCTGGAATGCAATTCGCGCACCACACCCACGCGAACACCGCTCAGATCACCGTTGGCGCCCTGACGCGCGGCCTCGACGACCGGCGCCACCGGCACCTTGCGGGAGGTGGAGTCACGCGGGTCGTAGCCTGCGATCACTTCGTGCAGCAGTGCGGTGTCGAGCACGGTACGGCCACACGGGCCGCCCTGGTCCAGCGACGAGGCGCACGCGATCAGGCCGTAGCGCGAGACGGTGCCGTAGGTGGGCTTCACGCCGACCGTCGCGGTAACCGCGGCGGGCTGACGAATCGAGCCACCGGTATCGGTGCCGATGGCCAGTGGCGCCTGGAACGAGGCCAGCGCCGCCGCCGAACCGCCGCCGGAACCACCGGGGATACGCGTGGTGTCCCACGGGTTGCGGGTCGGGCCGTAGGCGGAGTTCTCGGTGGAGGAGCCCATCGCGAACTCGTCCATGTTGGTCTTGCCGAGAATCGGAATGCCCGCGGCGCGCAGCCGGGAGGTGACCGTCGCGTCGTACGGCGACATCCAGCCCTCGAGAATCTTCGAGGCACACGTCGTCGGCATGTCGGTGGTGGTGAAAACGTCCTTGAGCGCCAACGGAACTCCCGCCAGCGACGAGGCCGGGGTCTCGCCCGCGACGAGCGCGGCGTCGACCACGGCGGCCGCCGCGAGGGCTTCGTCACCCGCGACGTGCAGGAAGGCGTTGAGCTCGCCGTCGACCTTGCCGATGCGATCCAGGTGCGCCTGGGTGACCTCGGTGGAGGACACCTCGCCCCCGTGGATCTTGCTCGCCAGCTCGGCAGCCGACAGCTGGGTCAACTCGCTCATTCGCCTTCTCCCAGGATCTGCGGTACCAGGAAACGCTGTTCTTCCACGGCGGGCGCCTGGTCCAGCGCCTGCTCGGGAGTGAGGCCGGGCACAACCACATCGGGCCTGGTCACGTTGGTCGTCGGGTTGGGCGAGGCGGTAGCGGGGACATCGGCGGCGACCTCGGTGATGGTCTGCACGTGGCTGAGGATCGAATCCAGCTGACCGGCGAACTGGTCGAGTTCGGCGTCGGTCAACGCCAGCCGGGACAGCCGGGCGAGGTGAGCGACCTCGTCGCGGGAGATTGCGGGCACCGCGGGACCCCTTTCGGCTTCGGTGGGCAGTAGTCGGTACAGCCTAATCGGCACAGTTGCGCGGCAATCCACAGCCCCGCGCATGGCCGCGGCGCGGGCGCGGCACGCCTGATCTGCCCGTCCGGCGGGTTTTCGGCGCACCCCCTACTCGCGTCGGACGCACCCGCCTCGCTCGAAAGTTCGCGCATGTCGCGCGGATGGGGTCATACTTCGGGTCGAGAACCCGCGTTGAGGGGTGTAAGTATTGCTTCACCGGGTATTCGTCTCGAACAACCCCGGCCGGCAAGGAAAGGAACGCACGTGTCATACCTGCTCCGCGTGCAACTTCCGGATCGACCGGGAAGCCTCGGCTCCCTCGCACTCGCCCTCGGCGGGGTCGGCGCGGACATTCTCTCGCTCGATGTCGTGGAACGCGGCGCCGGCTTCGCGATCGACGATCTTGTCGTCGACGTCCCCACCGGCGCACTGCCCGACACTCTCATCACCGCCGCCGAATCGGTGCGCGACGTGAGCGTCGACTCCATCCGCCCGTACGCCGGCGTGCTCGACACCCACCGCGAGCTCGAACTGATCGACCAGGTGGCCAGCGCCCGTGACGACCGCCTCCAGGTGCTCGTCGACGGCTGCCCCCGCGTGCTGCGGGTCGGCTGGTCCACGATCATCGGCATGGGCCCCGCGGGCGCGTACCGCATCGTCGGCAGCCCGAGTGCCCCTGAGACACAAGCGGGTTCGGCTCCGTGGATGCCGATCGAGAAGCCGCTGTGGCTCGACGGCGAATCCGAGTGGGTGCCCGAGATCTGGCGCGACATGGACACCAAACTCGCCGCCGCACCACTGGGCAACACGGGCAGGGCGCTGCTGCTCGGCCGCCCCGGCGGGCCCGACTTCCGCCCCTCGGAAGTGGCGCGGCTGGGCTATCTCGCCGGCATCGTCGCCACCGTATTGAACTGACCGACGCCGAACTCCGGGCCGATCGAACCCGAACGGCCGCGCCGAACGACTCGGTGATCAGCGCAGCGCGAGCCTCATGACGAACAGTTGCAGACCGTCGTGAGTCGCCCAATCCCGTTCGGGGACACCGACGAAACCGAGCCGCTCGTAAATGCGGTGGGCATCGACCATCGAGAACATGGTGGTGAGCGCGACCGCTTCGTAGCCGCCTGATCTCGCCTCGTCGATGACCGCGCGAACCAGACCCGTGCCTACTCCCAGACCACGCGCCTGCTTCGCGACCGCGAGCATCCGGAACTCGAGTTCGCCGGGCAGGGCGATCTCGGCATAGGGCGTACCGGGCTCGGCGACAGTGAGCGAGCCGACAACCCGGCCGTCGTGCAGGGCGACGAGAACCTCGGCCTCGGCCGCACGGTGCGCGACGTCGGCGAGCTCGCGAACGTAATCGTTGCCGTCGGCCACATACCCGTCGCCGACGTACACATCGACGGTCAGCGCCGCGATCGCGGCGTATTCGTCGGGCTGGGCGGGGCGGATCAGTAGTCCGGTGGTCTGGTCGTCGATGCCGTGCATCCCGAAATGATCCCACCTGGATGTTTGTGAGCGCCGTCGCACCCGCGAGAACAGCGCCTCCGGGGCCCGGTCAGGAACCGAAGTAGGGGCGCCGGCCGGGGTGCTCGGGGACCCAGTCGTCGGGATTGCGGGGTGCGTAGACGATGGCGATGTGGTCACCGATGGCGGGCCAGTGGGCCGCGTCCCACGCGAAGCGGCGGTAGACGACCTTGTCGGCCACAGTGGGGCCGCTGAGGGTGCCGGTGATCGTCACGTAGTGCTCGCCGCTCATCTCGGGCAGCGGACTGACGCCGGTCACGTACAGCGACCCGTGCTCGAGGTTCGACCCACGCCCGCGGGTCCGTCCCGCGACAACAGCACCGATCGTCACCACCAGCATCGTCACCAGCGCAACCGCCATCACCACTTCGAGCATTCGCCCATGCTAACCCCGGCATTTCCGGCGACTCGCTACAGCGGCGTGAGCTCGCTGACCCCGCGCTCGCGACGCAGCTGCCACACAGCGGTCCGCCTGCGCTGGGAACGACCGTTGCCGCGATCGATCAGGGCACGGTCAGCGGTGGTGTAGATCAGTTGTGCGCCACGGGCATTGGTTTCCGGGTTCTGGAACAGCTGCACGAGGCGGTCGGTCTCCTCGACCGGCAGGCCTGCCCCGAGATCGTCGACGGCGAGCACCTGGCCGGTGTCGAGGGCTTCCAGCATCGCGGGCAACACACGCAGCAGCGAACGGGTGGCGCTGGATTCGTCGGCCAGTTCGAACGCGACGTCGATCCCCTCGTGCACCAGGCTCAGACCGGCACCGCGACGGTCGACCATGCGCCGGTACAGCGCGTCACGGGCGGCGCGAAGGGTGCTCAGTTCGCGTTCCACCAGGATCTGCTCGGGGTGGTCGAGATGGCCTGCCAGCGCGCCGATTTCGGCATCGAGATCGCGCAGATAGTCGGCGTACATCGGATCGTGTTCGGCGACGAGCAGATCCTCGATCCCCAGGTCGGCGGTGCGCAGCAGCATCAACAAGCGCGCGGCGTTGTCGGGTGAACGCGAAATATGACTGCCGAGATCGTGTGCGAGCGCGTCGATCTCGACATCGCCTTGCTGCACAGCGAGATTCGCCGCGAACCACCGATACGCGGGCACCAAAGCCTCGGCGTACATCTGGCCCGCCAGACTCAACAGCAACGCATTCGGCCGCACCAACGGCACCAACGCCGTCACCCCGTACCGGGCAGGCTCGAACATCGGGCCGACCTTGACCTCGTCACCGTTGCGCTCGAACACGATCCGTTTGCGCGAGCGCGGATGCGTGTACAACCACTCCGCGACCACATCGGCGTTGTCGAGCCGGAACCCGTAGGTGTAAGGCACACCCTCGGCGACGAACCCGGCCACGAATTCCGTCGGCCGATCGGCGTACCCGAGATGCGGACGTCGCACGGGGCCTGCGTAGGGATCCCAGCCGCTCACCGAATGCAGTACGGCATCGCGCATCTGCCCGAGCGCGTCGATCAAGCTCGTCTTCCCGGCGGCCGCGACTCCGTGGACCGCTGTCACCGGCACCGCCAACGGCCCACCGGCGCCCTTGGTCAGCCGCAACTGCTGCGCCTGCGCCAGCGATCCATGATTGGTCACCTGAAAACTACGCAGCAAGGGTCCGCCTCTCCGAGATTCTTCGCAAGACTAGGGGACGGCAGGTCCCGGCGACGCGGCAGGCCGATGCGTCTGTGCGCAATCGCCGCTCGGTTCAGCGCAGCGCGCGACCGCCCGGATGCGCCGAGACCGCGGCTAACCCGGGCGTGTTCGGTGCGAACGCATTAAGGTGCTTGGCACTACGGCTGGTCGGTCGCAGTGGCAGCGTTCGGCGACGAGGATGGGTGCGCGTTATGGCGGTTCGGGTAGTGGTTCGCGGAGTTGTCGTTGCCGCGGTGACGGCGGGGGCGCTCGTTCCGGCGGCGCTGATCAGCGCGCCGAGCGCGATGGCCGATCCGTGCCCGAACGGGACCGCGCGGGTATTCCTGGGCAACTCGACCAACTCGTGTCAGGGTGCGGGGTCGGTGTCCTACACCGAGGCGCCGGTGTCGAAGGTGTGCTCGATGTCGGGCACCGATGTGACCGTCGAGATTCAGACCAATATCAAGAAGCGCCCGCTGCGCACCCAGGAGCTCAGCAACGGGCAGTGCGCGTCGTTCGACATGAAGACCCAGATCGCCAACACGGTCACCGTCACGCCGAACTGAGCCAGCGCGGACGGCAACCGGCTGGTCGCCGCGATCGCCTAGTTCCCGGCTTCCCTGCTGACGTCGTCGGCTCCGACCGCGTCGGGACCACCATCGAGCAGGCGCCGGAAGCCGTCTTCGTCCAGGATCGGGACGCCGAGTTCTTCCGCCTTGGCGGCCTTAGAACCGGGCGATTCGCCGATCACGACATACGCCGTCTTCTTCGACACCGAGGCCGCCGCCTTGCCGCCGCGCACGAGAATCGCCTCCTTCGCACCGTCGCGCGTCAGGGTTTGCAGGGAACCGGTGACCACAATCGACAGACCTTCGAGGTTGCGTTCGATGGATTCGTCGCGCTCGTCCTGCATCCGGACCCCGGCCGCCCGCCACTTGTCGACGATCGCGCGGTGCCAGTCGACGGTGAACCATTCCGCGACCGCGGCGGCGATGGTGGGGCCGACGCCGTCGGTGGCCGACAGTTCCGCTCCGGTCGCGGATTCGATGCGTTCGAGACCGGCGAACTCGGCGGCCAGCGCCCGGGCGGCGGTCGGGCCGACGTGGCGGATCGACAGCGCTACGAGCACCCGCCACAGCGCAGTGTCCTTCGCCGTTTCGAGGTTGTCGAGCAAGCGGGCGCCGTTGGCCGAGAGGGTGCCGTCCTGCTTGGTGAACAGGGGCACATTGCGTAGCGATCGCTCGTCGAGGGCGAACAGATCGCCTTCGTCGGTGATCGCGCCGGAGGTGAGCAGGGCATTGGCCGCTTCGTAGCCGAGAGCTTCGATATCGAAAGCGCCACGGCCCGCCAGATGGAAGACCCGTTCACGCAGCTGGGCCGGGCAATACTGCTGGTTGGGGCAGCGGATGTCGGCGTCGCCCTCCTTGGCGGGAGCGAGCTCGGTCGCGCATTCGGGGCAGTGCGTCGGCATGACGAACTCGCGTTCGGCACCGGTGCGCGCGTCGACCACGGGGCCGAGGACCTCGGGAATCACGTCACCGGCCTTGCGGATGGTGACGGTGTCGCCGATCAGCACGCCCTTGCGCTTGACCTCGGAGGCGTTGTGCAAGGTGGCCATCGACACCGTCGAGCCGGCGATCGAGACCGGCGCCATCACCGCGAACGGCGTGACCCGGCCGGTGCGGCCGACGTTCACCGCGATGTCGAGCAGGGTGGTGGTGGCCTCTTCGGGCGGGTACTTGTAGGCGATGGCCCAGCGTGGGGCGCGCGAGGTGGAGCCGAGGCGGCGTTGCAGGGCCATCTCGTCGACCTTGATCACCTGGCCGTCGATCTCGTGCTCGATGTCGTGGCGGTGTTCGCCCCAATAGGCGACCCGCTCGATGACCGCGTCGATGCCCTCGACCAGCCGGGTGTGCTGCGAGACCGGCAGTCCCCAGGCAGCCAGTGCCAGATAGGCCTCGTGCTGGGAGGCCGGGCGGTAACCCTGGATGCGGCCGAAACCGTGACAGATCATCCGCAGTCGGCGCTGGGCGGTGATCGCGGGATTCTTCTGGCGCAGCGAACCGGCGGCGGTATTGCGCGGATTCGCGTACGGCGGCTTTCCCTCGGCGACGATCTGCGCGTTCAGCGTCTCGAAATCCTCGAGCCGCAAGTACACCTCGCCACGCACTTCGAGCAGTTCGGGGACGGGGAAGTCCGCAGCCGCGGCGAGCTCGGTGGGGATGTCTTCGATGGTGCGCGCGTTGAGGGTGACGTCCTCGCCTGTTCGCCCGTCGCCCCGAGTCGCCGCCCGCACCAGCTTGCCGTTCTCGTACACCAGGTTCAGCGCGACGCCGTCGATCTTGACCTCGCACAGATAGTGCAGGTCAGACCCGGTTTCGGCTTGCACCCGGCTCGCCCAGGTACGTAACTCGTCGTAGTCGAACACATTGTCCAGCGACAGCATCCGCTCGAGATGGTCGACCGCGGTGAACTCGGTCGCGAACCCTCCGCCGACCAGCTGTGTGGGCGAATCGGGAGTCCGCAGATCCGGCTGCGCGTCCTCGAGGGCTTGCAGTTCGCGCAGCAACGCGTCGAACTCGCCATCGGTGATGATCGGCGCGTCACGCACGTAGTAGCGGAACTGGTGCTCGCGCACCTCGTCGGCCAGCTCCTGCCACCGCACCCGCTGCTCGGGCGTGGCCGCTTCGGCACTCACGGAAACCGCGCTGTCGCTCTCGCTCACCCACTCGAGATTAGTCGAGGCCACCGACACTGTCGGCGACCATCGCCGCACGTCGCGGGGCTCGCTGCGGTCGTCTGCGCGCCGGGAAGCGGTCGCCGGATCCGCCGACGGGCACACCCCACGCTGCCCACCATCGGTCGCGAGTGCGGCCGGATCGCCCGAAGTGACCGCTCAGCGTCGTTCCTCCGGCGACCAGTCCGGGTCTTCGGCGAAGCTGCGGGCGACATCGGTGGTGATCGCCAGAGCCTTGCGAGCCCAGGGCATGGGTGCCGTAGCCAGTCCGCAGGCGGGAGTGACCAGGATATGGGTGGCCAGGGTGGTGCGGGGGAAGCCGAGGCGGTCGATGAGGCGAACGGCGGGCTCGGCGACATCGCGCCACGTGACAGGTGCGGCGGGCGGCTCGGTCGGTGTGAGACCGAGGGCGATCTTCTTGCCGGAGTCGACGATCTCGCCGAGCGCGTCGAGGTCGGCGGTGGTGATCGTCGAGGCGTCGAAGGAGATCGCGGCGGCGGCCGTGCGGCCCATGGTCGTCAGCGGGGGGCGAGAAGCGCAGGTGTGCAACAGGACCGGGGACGACTGGGCGTTGATGACGGTGTCGAGGATGTGCAGCGCTTCTGGTTCCGGCAGCGCGCGGATGGTGTTCAGGATGCTCGGGCCCTGGAGGGAGCCTTCGAGAACAGTGGTCAGCTGGGGCTCGTCGAGTTGGATGATCACCTCGGCGCCGAGGCGCTTGCGGATCTCAGCGGCGTGGCGGACCAGCCCTTCGGCCAGGGATTCCGAAAGGTCACGCACCGCACCGGAATCGGTGAGGATGCGGTGTCCGCCGGGCAGTTCGACCTCGGCGGCGAGGGTGAGCGGACCGGCGCACTGGATCTTCACTACCCGCCCCGAACCCGCCAAACCCGCTGTCTCCCAGGCCTCTTCGATCGCATCGAGATCGGCTTGCATGAAGTCCCTGGCCCGCCGCGACACCCCGGTGGGGCGGGGGGCCAGTCGGTAACCACGGGTGGTGGAGTCGAAGAGCAGGTCGACCAGCAGGGCTGAGACGCGGCCGATCATGTCGGCGCCGATGCCACGTTCGGGCAGTTCGACCAGGTGCGGGAGAACGGGCAGTTCACCGATGATCGTCGCGGCGGCCTCGCGCGGATCCGTGCCGGGCCACGAGCCGACGCCGGTGGCCGTGCCGCCGACGAGCAGCTCGACAGGCTCCGGTGCCGCATCCTGCCGGTCATGCTCGCTTCGCCAGAGTGTCACGCGCTCAACACCTTTCGATTCATCGAACGTCGGCCCGCACCCGGTCGGTGCGGACGCCACGCGCCACGGACCGCACACGCCGACCGTGCGACGCACGGACCCGCCTTTTCGCCATCTTGCCCGCACCCCTGCGACGAGCGCACACCGACCGCGTCGAAGCGTCGCCGACGACGCGGCTGACCAGCACACGAGCGGCGTTCGCGCAGGCTCTCAACGCCTGACGCAGTGCTGGTCGGCCGGCGACTCGATCAGGCAGAAGCGTCCACGGAGTCCGCGACAGCCTCGGCGCGATCGGTGCCGTTGATCGTGCCGCTGCCGATCACGGTGTCGCCACCGTCGGCATCCGGGAGATACAGCACGATGGCCTGCCCCTTGGCCACCCCCGTGAGCGGCTCGCCCAGCCGGGCGACGAAGCCCTCGCCCTCGGGCTCGACCACCGCGGGTGCGGTCCCGCCGTGCGCGCGAACCTGCACAACGCACTCGACCGACGAGGTGGGACGGACACCGGAGGTCCAGATCGCGCGATCGGCGGAGATGATGTCGACCTGCAGATCCTCCACCGAGCCGACCTTGACGGTCCCCGAATCGGGATCGATCCCGGTCACGTAGCGGGGCTTGCCGTCGGCGGCGGTGTGGCTCAGGCCAAGGCCCTTGCGCTGGCCGACGGTGAAGCCGTGCACACCCTCGTGATTACCGAGCACGGTGCCGTCGGAATCGACCAGCGCACCGGGCCGGATGCCGATCTTCGCGCCGAGGAAGGCGCGCGTATCGCCGGAGGGGATGAAGCAGATGTCGTGGCTGTCGGGCTTGTTCGCCACCGCCAGCCCGCGCTCGGCGGCTTCCTCACGGATCCGCGGCTTCGGGGTGTCACCGACCGGGAACATCGCCCGTGCGAGCTGCTCGGCGGTGAGCACCGCCAGCACGTAGGACTGGTCCTTGTCCGCGTCGACAGCCCGGCGCAGCACGCCCTCGTCGAGGCGCGCGTAATGCCCGGTCACGACCGCGTCGAAACCGAGTGCCTGCGCACGATCGGCCAGCGCCGAGAACTTGATCTTCTCGTTGCAGCGCAGGCACGGGTTCGGGGTCTCCCCCGCGGCGTAGGCGGCGACGAAATCGTCGATCACGTCTTCCTTGAAACGATCGGCGAAATCCCAGACGTAGAAAGGGATTCCGAGCACATCGGCGGCGCGACGCGCGTCACCGGCGTCTTCCTTGGAGCAGCAACCACGGGACCCGGTGCGCAGCGTGCCCGGGTTCGCCGACAGCGCCAGATGCACTCCGACCACCTCGTGACCCGCGTCCACGG
>JACIXH010000123.1 GCA_014360565.1 Nocardia sp. | reverse complement strand
GTTTGTGTTGCGGTCACTTCGGTGGATGTTGACCGCGTGCATGATCGCGGTGAACATCCGGTCGCCTTGGATACAGTGGTCGACGCTGTTCGATGGACATGCGATTCTGGTCGTACGAGACCCGGTTCAGCAGGAACACCGTGGTTCGAGTGTCCACCGTCAGCGGGGACGATTCGCGGGCATCGGGAAGGGCAGTCTCGATCGAGTCGCGCAGCTCGGCGCCGCCCTGCATCGGCCCCCGACCGGTATTCTTCGTACCGCTGTGGCCCCTCACCTGTAACCCGGATCACTCTCGACGCGGTTTTCGGGTGAGCTCCCCTAGTATCGGCACACGGCATCGCCGGGCAGGTCCGGTCCGGGGCCGGCGGCATGGAGGGCAATCGTGAGGCAGATCCTGTTATCGGCGGGGATCGCTCTTGTCGTCACCATCACGCTCACGCCGGGGCTGATTCGGGTTTTCGCGCGGCGAGGATTCGGTCAGGAGATCCGCATCGACGGGCCCGCCAGCCATCAGGCCAAACGCGGTACGCCGACGATGGGCGGGCTGGCGATCGGCGCCGGGGTGTGGGCCGGGTATCTCGGTTCGCATCTGATCGGGTTGCTCTGGGACGCGCCGGGACCGAGCGCGTCCGGTGTGCTGGTGCTGCTGCTGGCCTCGGCACTGGGTGTGGTGGGTTTCC
Source organism: Nocardia sp. (assembly GCA_014360565.1). Taxonomy (GTDB): domain Bacteria; phylum Actinomycetota; class Actinomycetes; order Mycobacteriales; family Mycobacteriaceae; genus Nocardia. The sequence goes on along the minus strand of JACIXH010000123.1, from coordinate 17,006 downwards.
TCGATGACTCGATCAAGCTGCGCAAACACCGCAATCTCGGGCTGACCGCAGCGGGCAAGTACATCGGGCAGATCGGCGCCGCGGTGGTGTTCGCCGTACTCGTGCTGCGCTTCCCCGGCGCCACCGGGCTGACGCCTGCCAGTCGCAACCTGTCCTACGTTCGCGACATCACCACCATCACCTTCGCGTCGCTGTTCTTCATCGCGTTCATCGTGTTGCTGGTGGTCGCGTGGTCGAACGCGGTCAACATCACCGACGGGCTCGACGGGCTGGCAGCGGGTTCGATGAGCCTCACGCTCGGCGCCTACGTGGTGATCACGTTGTGGCAGTACGACAATTCGTGCGAGATCAGCCCCGGGCGCGCCTGCTACACGGTGCGCGATCCGCTCGACCTGGCGATGGTCAGTGCCGCGGGTGCGGCGGCGTGTATCGGCTTTCTGTGGTGGAACGCGGCGCCCGCCAAGATCTTCATGGGCGATACCGGTTCGCTCGGGCTGGGCGGACTGCTGGCGGGATTGTCGATCACCAGCCGCACCGAACTGCTCGCGGTGGTGATCGGGGCACTGTTCGTCGCCGAGATCATGTCGGTGGTGCTGCAGATCGTGGTGTTCCGCACGACCCATACCCGGCTGTTCCGGATGGCGCCGTTCCATCATCATTTCGAACTCAACAACTGGCCAGAGACCGCGGTGATCATCCGGTTCTGGGTGCTGGCCGGGATCGCGTCGGCGACCGGGCTGTGTTTGTTCTACGGCGAGTACATGACCTCGCTCTAGTTGTCGGATCCTGCGGCTACGCTGACCCGACCGAGCGAGGGAGGTCGCCGCTGTGAGTGCCGAGATCGTCAGCCAACCTGGTCACGATATCGCCGCCGACGTCTCGTTCGAGCTGGAGGAGCTCGACGAGCTGGTCGGCGAATTGCTCACCGAGCACGCCGAACGCGCGGCGCGCGATGCGCGGATCGTCGCGTTGCGCCTCGGGATCGGCGGGCAGCGCCCGGAAACCCTCACCCGCATCGGCGCGCGCTACGACCTGGCCCGCGACCGGGTTCGCCAGCTCTACACCAAGGCGATCGGGCGGATCGTGCGCGAAGCCGCCCGGTCGGGGCATCGGTCGGCGCAGGTGTTCGCTCACCGATATCCGGTCGAGGCAGGTGATCTGCGCCTGGTACGCATGCTGCTGGCCGAGATCTACGCGACCGATACCGACCTGGTGGCCATGGAATGGTCGTATCTGAAGCTGCGGCTGGCAGGCCACGAACAGGGTGACGCCAAACGGATCGCGGGCTATGTCATGCAGCGAATCCTGGGCTGGCAGAAGAAGACTGCCAGCATCCTGGCCAAGCTGCACGTGCCCGCGGAAGACGTCGCCGACCTGCGGGCGCTGCCCGGCGACGTCGAGTGGCCGACCGGGTCCGCCGCCGCGCTGCCCACCGGATCGGCGCGCGTGGCCGACGGTGACGACGACGGCCGCGGCCGGTTCTACCTGGCGAAGGTGGGCCGCGACGTCGCCTACGACTCGGCCATGGTGGCTCGGCTGCTCCGAGCCCTCGACGCCGACCCTGCCGTGGCGGCCTTCCAGGAGGAACCGACCGCGCTGACCTACCGGTTCGGCGACGAGGAGCGGGTGCACTATCCGGCCGTCGCCGCCCAGCTCACCGATGGCCGTGCCGTGCTCATCGACGTGGTCCCGTTGGGCCGCATCGCCTTCCACCACAATCGGATCCAGAGCGAACTCGGACGCGCCTACGCGCACGAGCACGGCTGGGGCTGGCTCGTCTGGACGGGCAGCGCGCTCGGGCCGGCCCAGGTCGCGGCTAGAGCGGTCGAACCGTCGACCGAGCAACGTCTCGCCACCGATTTGGCGCGGCGCCCCTACGACCGGCCCGCATTGGCCGCGGTGAGTGCGCAGACCGGCCTGGATCTGCTCGATCTGGCCGCCCTCGTGCTGCGCAACGACTGGCAGTGGGATCGGATGCCGATGCGGCTCAGCGCGTCACCATCGCGCCGGCCATCACGGTGAGCACCAACAGCATCGCGCAGCAGGTGAGCCACTGCCACTGATTCAGGGTGCGGTCCATCCGCCCGATACTCGCACGTAGGCTCGCCGCTACGCGCCGCTGGGCGACGAGTTCGCTGCGCAGCCCGGCCATTGTGATGGCTTCGGCGTCGGCGTTCACCCCGGCCCGTTCGATCCGGTTGTGCAGACGACCGACCAGCCGCTGCTTGTCGCGCACCCTCTGGCGTGAGACCGCCAGCTGTACCCGCTGATCACGCAACTGCGTGCGCTGATGCTCGATCATCGCCGCCTGTGCGGCGGTGTGCCGTTCCCAGGTGCCCACGTCGGCCCACCCTCCTGTCGTGAGATCCGCGTACCCCCAATGGATTTCGCCGGATGCCCAGCCTGCGAGAAATTCGCGCAGCTCCGTGCTGCCTGCCGTCGGTGCGGCGAAACCGGTGTCGCCGCTGGCGAGCATGCCCTGGTCGATGCGGTAGTCGGCGGCCGCGGGCGCGAAATCGGCGATGCCGACCGAGGGGACCAGCGGTACCCAGTAGCCCTGCGGGCAGACCCACAACACATCGTCGATTCCGGCTGCCTGCAAGCGCTTTCGATGCGCGCGGGCAGCGGTGATGTCGAGTGGCCCGCTGCGCACCTCGACCACGCAGCGCCGATCGCCGCGGCGCCAGTAGATGTCGACGGGGATATCGTCGATGAGTGCGTCGACCTGAGCCTCGTCGGCACCGGCCGCTGTGAGCCTGCCGCAGATCCAGTGCTCGAGACGCTGCGTATTCCATTGCCGGGCCACACAATCGGGGCAACCACAACGGTAGTCGGTGCGTTCGGCGACGGCGCGACGGCTACCCTCGGAAATCCCCAGTTCGTCGAGCAGTGCTCGGCGTCCGCATGCCACCTGGGTCTCGCTCAGCCGCTTCGTCCTCACACCATCACTCCCTCACCAAGGGACCTGTCGTAGGCACACGCGCAGGTCCTCCGACATCAGGTTCCCGCAGCCACCGACCAGGCGCCAGCCCCCTTGACCCGCGTTCGGGTGCGTCACCGCCCCGTGATCGAGATCACAAATGCGACTCTACCTGTATATCAAGCCATTTCACTGGCTCAACGTCGCACGATGATGCCCAGATCTTGATCATTTCGATACACAGACCGGGCCTGTTGCCCGTCCGTTTCATCCTGATTGCGAATCGGTTCGGCGCGTCGCGGAAGCGGTCACGGCAACACGTGCTGTTGCCCCGGTGGATATGATCGCTGCGGCCGAAGCGGGCACGCTCGGGCGACCACGGGAAGTTAGGGTGTGCATGAACCACGCTGAGCACGACGAATCCATCGGGTCGATGCTGGCGAGCATCGCCGAGGCGCTGCGTGAAGTCAGCGACAAGCTCGATATCGTCGCCGCGCGGGTCCAGCTCGATGTGCCGACCTTCCCGGTTGACGAGGATCTGCCCGATCATCTCCGGATCAGGCGGCTCGAGTCCTGGGCATTCCGTGCGTCACAGGACATTTCGCGCCTGAGCTCCCGGCTCGATGCCCTCGACAACGAGGGTGAGCCCGATTCGGGCCGTCCGGCGCGGGGCACGCGCAGCCGACGCGAGGTCCGCGAGGCCGCGGAGGCTGCCGAACGGGCCGTCGACGGGTTCGACGACCCCGATCCGCCACCGTCGCACCAGAGCCGCGACGGCGAGGGCTCCCGGCCGCCGCTCGAACGTCGCAACGCCCCCGTGCGGCCGACCACCGACCATCTCGGCGATCCCACCGCGTTGGCCGCGACGCCGATCCCGCGCACGGTGGCTGCCGAGCCGGTAGCTCCTTTCGGCCAACCGATCTCGTTCGACAGCGATTCGCCGGCCGCGGCCGGTGGCGGGGACGGCAGTACGGAGCCGCCGAGCCGGCGACCTGTGCCTGCGCGGCTCAGCGGGGCCACTGGGCCCGGCAACGCCACTGCTGCGCCCGCTGAGCGGGTCGGGGCTCCCCCGGTCGGCACAGTGACGTCGGCGAACGGGTTCTCGGCCAGCGGCAGCGTGGGTGGCGTAGCGGGCGACATCGCATCCCCGCGCAACGGCACTGCGGTGCCCGCGCTGATCGCACCGGCGTCGACGGCATCCGACGTCGACCACACCTCCGGATTCCGTGCGCCTGCGAAGACCACCGCGGTCTCGCTGTCGCAGGATCGCGCACCCACCTCAGGTATCAACGGCGCGGATTTCGGCACTACGCCCGTAGTCGACACCGCCCCCGTTGCTAGCCCATCGGAGAGCACGGAGGTGAGCGCCGGCGTGCGCGCGGATGACGTGCCCACGGTTGTCGGACTGAGTTCCGCTGCCATCGACCATGTTTCGGGCTCGTCGGATGACGGATCCGAGGCCGACGGTCGGCAGACAGCGGAAGGCGGCCCCGCTGCCGGGGTCGAGCGGGCGCGCCCGGTCAAGAAGCCGGCGGAGGTTTCTGGAAGCCACACGCTCGGTGTTGCGTTGCCGGATGAGTATTCCGGTAACGGGAACGGTGCCGGGCAGCGTTTGCCAGCGGAATCTGTGCACGCCGTGAATGGCCGGCTTCCCTCCTCGAACGAGCAACTACCCTCGGGATTCACGAGCGAGCGTCCCGCTGCGGCCCCGAATGGCAAGCCGGTCAATGGATTCGACTCGCATGCCACCGAGGTCGCCCGTCTCCGTGGCGAACCCGGTCCGGCGGACGATTTCCAGCCGGCTCCGTCGGCGGATGCCCAGTCCGCAGGCAACACCGCCAACGGCATCCACTGGTCGTTCACCGAAGATCCGACGTCCACCTCGCCGGCGCCGGACCGAAACGGGCACGCCCGTAACGGCTTCACCACCGACTCCGCGCGGCGCTCCGATTCCCTCTTCGACGATTTCACCCCTCGCGACCGTCTGAGCACGGGCGACTCCCCCGAGGCGCCGCCGGTGTCCGGCCCGCCCGCACGCCTCAGCTCACCTGCCGAACCCACTGCTCGGCCGAACCACGTCCCTGCTGATCCGTCCCGTGTCACCGCATCGACACACGTCAACGGCTCTGCCCACCCGAGACTGTCGAGCCCGGAACGATCGGCGCACACCGGTGGGTTGCCCGACCACAACGGCGCGGCCGACCACTCGTCGCTCACCCACCACGCAACGCTCACGAGCGAGGGCCGCACGTCTGCGGACTTCGACCCACCGACCCTCGGTCTGCCGACCGGACGCGAGGGATCGACGACTCCCGACCCGCTCGAACGCCCTGTCGCCGAACCGATTCCGCCCACAGATACCGATTCGGCCGGAATCACCGTCACCGGCACCTACCGCGCCTTCGATATCGAACGCGCCCACGTCGACAAACTGCAGGCCATGCTCGACGAGCTGAAACGTTCAGCCGGTCTGCCCCCTGGGCGCCGCGATGTGTTCGGCCCACCGACACCGGACCTCGGCTAGAGACTCCCCCGGCGTTCGCTCCGGTTGTTCGTAGCCGACGAATGCTGATGCACCCACACTGCGCCGTCGCGTGCCACCCGAGCCCCGCGAACCGAACCAGACGAGCGCGCCCAGCCGAGCTCGCGCCTTGCGAACGCGGATGCGCCAGTACCGCACTCCTCCCTCCACTCCCCCCTGTCGCATGCAAGGCCGACCGAGCACATCTGCCGCGCCCAGCGGAGTCACTGCCTGGCCGAATCTCGTGCCGAACGAGCGCTGACGTTCCCGCAACCACACTCCGTCGACAACGGCCCCGACTAGGAGCAATGGAGAAGCGCTGTCGCGCCTGCGCATCGGGCATGCCGGCGCGGCAGTGCGTCAGGCGGGCGTGGCCAGCGGGACGAGGCCGGGGTCTGCCTCCGGCTTCGGTGGCTCGTGCAGGACCGAGGCGATGAGATCACGCAGGGCCCGGTGGCCGGCGTCGGCGGTGTTGCGTGGATGCCAGGCCATGGCGACGACGGGGGCGGGCAGCGGCAGGGGGATCTCGAACATCGCCAGGTCGAGCGCGGTGCGGGCGGCTCGGGAGAGCAGTTCGGGTGCGGGGCAGACCAATTCGGTCGAGGCGAGGGTGAGCAGGGCGGTGGGTAGGTCGGCGACGGTGGCCACGACGCGGCGCGTACGGCCGTGCAACGCCAATCGGTCGTCGATCGGTCCGTGCGTGCGGCCGGTGGGGGTCACCTCCAGGTGCCGGGCCGAGGCGTAGGCGGCGACAGTGGGGCGGTCGGTGGCGAACGGGTGGTCGGCGGCGGCGACGCCGATCCAGCGGTCGGTGAACAGGCGCTTGACCACCGTTTCGGGATCGGTCTGCCCGATCATGCCGACTTCCACGTCGACCCGGCCGTCGCGCAGGGCCACCGCGCCGTCGGCGGCATCGGCGGCCAGCAACCGCAGCGTCACCCCGGGCAGCTGCGCGTGCACTGCGGCCAGCAGCGGCCCGGACAGCCGCGCACCCACCGAATCACCCACGCGGACAACGAAATCGCGATGTCTGCCGAGACCGTGGCCGTCGCGGGCGGTGAGCAGCGATCGTCCCTGATCGACCAGGCTCGCGACGTCGTGGCGCAATTCGAGTGCGCGCGGGGTCGGCACCATCTGCCTGCCGGAGCGCACGAGCAGCGGATCGCCGAGCACCTCGCGCAGCCGGGTCAGGGTGCGGCTCATCGCCGAGGTCGAGGTGTGCAGCCGCCTGGCCGCCTCGGTGACGCTATTGGTTTCGAGCAGCGCATCGAGAGCGAGCAGTAGGTTCAGATCCAGCGCGTCCACGCGAGGATTATCACCAACGCGCCGGTCGCCGCCGAGCAAGGCCGACGGCGACCCGGCGTGTCGGTTACCGGTCCGGTACGGGCGCCGGGGCGGGCGCCACAGGAACAGCTATGCCACGATTGCGCAGCACCCCACGGTAGGACGAGGGCCGCACGGGACGCACCCACTGCGCCAGCCGCGACAACAACGGCAGCGGCGTGCCGAGATCGTCGAGCATCTCGTCGATGTTGGCCAGCGAGAACGGAACCACCGAGGCGCCGTGCGCGTGGTTGCCGTCGCTGCGTTCACGCGACCACTCCAGGCGCGCGTCGATGTCGTTGTTCATCAATTCGGCCATCGGCGGTACGAACCTGCCCGTGAGCAGCCCGGCGATCCAGTGTGCGCCCACCTCCGCGCTGAGGGCGCTCACGTTGGAGCTGTTGTAGCCCGCGAAGCTCAGGTTGGGGACCTCCACCGGCAGGATGTGGCGGTAGAGCCGGAAGTCGCTCGCCTCGTCGGTGAGCGCGCGCCGCACGAACGGGGTGAGGAACGGGACCTCCTGCCGGTATCCGGTGGCGCAGAGCACGATCTCGGCCAGTTTCAGGCTGCCGTCGGCCAACCGTACCGCCGGTCCGTGCCGCCCGCCGATCAGTTCGGTGATCTCGGTGTCGCGGTGCACGCTGATCCGCCCCGCCTCGACCTGCTCGACGAAGCCTTCGGTGGCCAGGCTCGCGCTGCTGGTGCCGATCTCGGCGATCGGGCCGGTCGGCACCAGATCGAGCTCACGCAGCCGCAGCTTGCGGGTGACCCGCTCCTGCAGCAGGTCCATGTTCGCCTGGCGCAGCTCGAGGCGGTCGAGCAGTCGTTCGGCGCGATGCGGGAAGCGGGAGGGGAAGTGCGCCTCGCCCACACGGGTCAGCAGCAACCGCTCGTAGTCGGCGCCGAAGCCGAGTTTGCGCGGCATCTTCCAGGTGAGCCGGCGCGCCACCACAGTGGTCTCGTCGGCGATGTGGCTGACGGCCTCGGCCACATCACACGCGGACTTGCCGTAGCCGAGCACCACCACCGAACGGTCACGCGCCTGCTCGGCATCGTGGAAGTCCGACACATGGCACAGGCGCCCGCCTGCGGCACGGAATGCCGCGGCGCCCGGCAGGTCTGGTACGACCGGGTCGCTGTAGACACCGTTGGCGACGATCAGGTGATCGCAGGTGGTGCGGTGCACGCCCATCTCGTCGCGGATCTCGAGCAGCCAGCCGCTGTCGACCGGGTCGGCCGCCACCACCTCCGTGCCGAGACGCAGGTGCGGGCCGAGGCCGAACTCCTGCACGTATCCGGCCAGGTAGGCCTGCATCTGCTGGCCGTCGGGCCAGCGGGGGAAATCTTCGGGCATCGGGTGATCGCTGAACGCGTACGTGGATTTGCTGTTCTGCGCGCGAAGTCCCGGATACCGGCGCGTGGCACTCCACACACCGCCGACGTCGGGGGCCCGGTCGAAGACTTCGACCGGGAACCCCGTCTGACTCAATACTTTCGCGCAGGCCAAACCCGCCACTCCCGCACCGACGATCCCGATGCGGCTACCGCTCGTCATGCGACGCAGACTACTCGGACAGGTAGGTCTGGTGCCACCGCGCTGGACAGGCCACAACCCACTCGTGCGCTCGACCGAGTTCGAGCTGTCGTGCCCTCACAGTCGCGTCGCGGTCGGGGCGGCTCGTGCTGTACTGGATGGATGACCAACAGTTCCGTCGTCGTCGACCGGGCCGGACTCTGGGACGCCGAGGCGCTCAGCGATGTCGCCGCCGCGACTTTTCCGCTCGCGTGCCCCCCGGAGGCCACCCCGGGCGACATCGAGATCTTCCTCGAGCAGGTGCTCTCGGGCGAACGCTTCGGCGAATACCTGACCGACCCGGCCCGGACCATCCTCAAGGCCGTCGAGGGTGACGAGATCGTCGGCTACGCCATGCTGATCGCGGGCAGACCGACCGACTCCGAGGTCGCCGCGCAGGTGAGCGCGGGCGAGGTGGTCGAACTGAGCAAGATGTATGTCCTGCCGGGACACCACGGCAGCGGTGTCGCCGCGGCGCTGATGGAGGCCACGGTCGACACCGCACGGAACTCGGGCGCCGAGACGGTGTGGCTCGGGGTGAATCGGGCCAACGAGCGCGCGCAGAAGTTCTACGCCAAGCACGGCTTTCGGCAGGTGGGCGTCAAGACCTTCCCGGTCGGCAACCAGCTGCACTCCGATTTCGTTCTCGAACGCACACTGTGACGGCTCGGTGACCGGGTCGGCCGCCACCGATCCGGCGCGGCCGTCGACCTATGCGGCAGCGGCCTCGAAGCGGGACAGCGCGAGCAGACGCGAGATCGCACGCAGGTACTTCTTGCGGTAGCCGCCTTCGAGCATCTCTGTGGAGAAGATCTCGTCGAGCTTCACGCCCGACACCGTCACCGGGATGCTCGCGTCGTAGAGACGGTCGGCCAGCACGACCACGCGCAGCGCGACAGCCTGATCGGTCACGGTGTGCACCTCGGAGATGAACACCGAGGCCACACCGTGGATCAGCGCACCGAACTTGGACGGGTGCAAGGTACTCAGATGCTTCAGCAGCACGTCGAATTCGTCGAGCGTGGAACCGGGGGTGGTCGCCGCGCGCTCGACCAGCAGCTCGGTCGAGGTGGGTTCGGGAGCGGGCGGCAGGTCGCGGTGACGGTAGTCGGGGCCGTCCACCCGCACCGGATCGAAGATCGAGCCGAGCTTTTTGATCTCGCGCAGGAAGTCCGACGCCGCGAAGCGGCCTTCGCCCAGCTGACCGGGCAGCGTGTTCGACGTCGCCACGATGGAGACGCCGCGGGCCGACAGCTCGGTGAGCAGTCGCGAGACCAGCATCGTGTCGCCCGGATCGTCGAGTTCGAACTCGTCGATGCACAGCACACTGTTGGCGGCGAGCCGTTCGACGGCGTTGTTGAAGCCGAGCGCGCCGACCAGGTTGGTGACCTCGCCGAAGGTGCCGAACGACTTGGGCGCCGGGGAACTGTGGAAGATCGAGGCGAGCAGGTGGGTCTTGCCCACACCGAAGCCGCCGTCGAGGTACAGGCCGGCGCCGGAGATGGCCTTCTTCTTGCCGAAGAGACTCTTCTTCGAAGCAGCCTTGTGGATTTTCGCCACCTGACCTGCGAATTCCTCCGCTTTGGCAACCGCGGCCGCTTGGCTGGGCTCCTTGGGGTCGGGGATGTAGGAGGCGAAGCTGACCTCGTCGAACATGGGCGGGGGCACCATCTGCGCGACTAGTTGGTCGGCCGGGACCTCCGGATGGCGATCGACAAGGCGTTCTTGCATGAACAAATCTTAGGGACGTGGTTCGATCGATCCCTATGCAGCGTATCCACAATGTGACCCAGCTCGCAGATCTCGACCCCGACGCACTGGCCAGGTGCTATGCCTATCCGCGGCATCTGGACGGTCCATGGGTGCGAGCGAACTTCGTCAGCAGCATCGACGGCGCGTTCACCGTCGACGGTGTTTCCGGAGGGTTGGGCACCGCTGCGGACAAGACCGTGTTCACGGTGCTGCGCGAACTGGCCGACGTGATCGTGATCGGCGCGGGCACCCTGCGCGCGGAGAACTACGGCGGCGCGCACCCCGACCCGCAACGGCGCATCGCCCACCACCGGCACGGAATCGGTGGTCACCCCGACGGCACCCCGCCGCCGATCGCGGTGGTCACCGCCACCGCCAAGCTCGATCCGGGCGCGAAATTCTTCACCGACGCCGAGGTGGCCCCCCTGATCATCACCACGAGCCATGCTGCACCGGCGCAGGTCAGCGCACTCGAGGACGCGGGCGCCGAGGTGGTGATCGCCGGTGAGGCCGCGATCATGGCGACCGCGCTGATCCGGGTGCTCGCCGAGCGGGGCCTGCACCGGGTGCTGTGCGAAGGCGGACCGCACCTGTTCGGGCAGCTGGCCGAGGCGGGCCTGGTCGACGAACTGTGCCTGACCACCGCCCCGATGCTGGTCGGCGGCGCGGGCGGGCGAATCTCGCTGTCGGCGAGCACTTTCGACCTGCCGATGGCGCGCAAACAACTGGTGCTCGCCGAGGACGGCACTGTCCTGGCCCGCTGGGCCCGTCGATGAAACCTGGCGCCGAACCTGGCAGTGTGTAGCGCATGCGTTGGACTCGGGCCGCGGCAACGGCCGCGACACTGTCGATCATGCTCGCGGGCTGTGGGGCCGGACCGTCTGATCGGCCCGTCGTCGCCGTCGAACGCCCCGGGGCCGGTGGTGCGCAGACCGAGGTGCCCGCGCCGCAGGACCTGGCCAAGGCCGAGGTGCCGAAATCCGACCTCGCCTGGCGTGACTGCACCGCGGCCACGCTGAGTTCGCTCGACTTCGGCGCTGCCCCCGCGGGCCTGGTTCTCGACTGCGCCGAGTTCTCCACCCCGATCGACACCGCGGGCACCGTACTCGGCACCTTCCGCGCGGGCGCCCTGCGTGCCCGCCTGCCGCAGACGCCCGCCGACGCCGCACCGCTGGTGCTCACCTCGGGTTCGGACCGTTCGTCGGCCTCGACGCTGGCAGGCCTGGCCATCGGCCCCAACAGCGCGTTGCTGGCCGCGCAGCCGATCGTCGCGGTGGATCGGCGTGGCATCGGCGCCTCTCAGCCCATCGACTGCATTCCCGCCCAGTTGCGCGCGGTGATGACCGATCTCGGCCAGACCGGTGTCGGCAGCGCCGATCAGGTCGGGGCCGTGGCGGGCTTCAGCCAGGACGCCACCATCGCCTGCCGCGATTTCCTGCAGCCCTACGAGGGCACCTTCGACGCGCCACACGCCGCCGACGACATCGAACAGCTGCGCAAGCAGTGGCAGGTCGACAAGATCAACCTGCTCGGCGCGGGCAACGGCGCCAAGGTGGCGCTGAGCTACGCCCGCCGCTACGGCGACCATCTGGCCCGGCTCGTGCTCGACGCTCCCGAGCCGGTGGGCGCCGACGCGACCACGATGGCCGAAGCGCGTGTCACCGGCGCCGAAGCGGCCCTCACCGCGTTCGCGCAACGCTGCAAGGCCGCCGACTGCGCACTCGGCGACGATCCGCGCGCGGCGATCACCGCGCTGATGAACAAGGCCGACAGCGGCGGACTAGGTGAGATCTCGGCCGCCGACCTGTCGACCGCGCTCACCGGATTCCTGTCGAGTCCCCGTGGTGATCAGGCGAACCGGGTCACCGCCATGGCCGACATCCTGGCCGCCGCCGACCGTGGCGATCGCGGACCGCTCTCGGCCATGATCGTGCGCGAAGCCGCCGCGATCACCTCCGACGGGGAGTTCGTCAACCGGTGTACCGACAGCCAGCAGCCCCCGACCGCGGACAAGGCTCGTGAACTCGCACAGGCCTGGGCGAGCAAATATCCGGTTTTCGGGCGCAACGCCGCCATCGGCCTGATGGTCTGCTCGGCCTGGCCGGTCTCCACCGCGCCGCCGCTGCCGTCGGAACTGGAACTGCCGGTGCTGGTGTTCGCCGGTGCCGCCGATCCGGTGGTCGGCGGGGCCGCACCCTCGGTGACAGGCGCGCTCGGCTCGGCAGGCGCCCGCCACGCCACGATGACCTGGCAGGGCTGGGGACATCCCGTCGTCGCACACTCCGGATGCGCGCAGAAAGCCGTCGCCGACTACCTCGCGGACGCGAAACTTCCCGCCGACGGTGGTGCCTGCCCAGCCTGATCCGCCTCGGGCAACCGTGCGTTCGCGGCGCGACATACGGGTCCGGCGACACCATCGCTACCCGATCCGGTGTACCGTGCCCCAGTGTTGTTCCGACAGCTCGAGCCCCGTACCGCTCGCACCTCCGCCGAGGTGATCAAGTTCGCGCTCTGGCCCTTCGCGGTCATGATGGTGCTGAACCGCGTCTTCATCAAGGCGATCAACGGTTTCGTCACCGACGACTTCCGGCCGGTGTACAACGCCTCGTTCGAGTTCCTGAACGGCAGGCCGCTGTACACCGCCGACTTCTCGTCGGTCGACCCGCACTATCTCTATTATCCGAGCGGGACACTGCTGATCGCACCGGTGGCGATCATCGAGTACGAACTGTCGCGCTGGCTGTTCATCGGCCTCAATGCCGCGGCGATTGTGCTGGCTTGGTACCTGCTGCTACGCCTGTTCAAGTTCGGTTTCGGCTCGATCGCCGCGCCCGCACTGCTGCTGGCGATGTTCAGCTCCGAAACCGTGACCAACACGTTGGTCTTCACCAACGTCAACGGCTGCCTGCTGCTCGCCGAGATGCTGTTCATCACCCTGTTGCTGGCACGTCGCGATCTCTGGGCCGGTGTGGCCCTCGGTTTGAGCATCGCAGTGAAGCCGACACTCGCACCATTGCTGCTGGTCGCGGCCGTTCGCGGTCAATGGAAGGTCTTCATCACCGCATTGGGCGTGCCGTTGGCGCTCAACGCGATCGCCTGGCCGTTGTCGAAAGACCCCGAGAAGTTCGTCACCCACGTCATGCCGTATCTGTCCGAGACACGCGACTACTTCAACAGCTCGGTCGGTGGCAGCGGGCTCTACTACGGACTTCCGGACTGGCTGACCCTGCTCGTCAAGGTCGTGATGGCCGGCGTCGTCGCGGTGTCGCTGTGGTTGCTGTGGCGCTACTACCGCCAGGACGAACTGTTCTTCGTCACCACGTTCTCGGGCGTGCTGCTCACCGCGTGGTTCCTGCTGCCCTCGCTGGGCCAGATGTACTACTCGATGATGCTGTTCCCGTTCCTGATGACGGTGGTGCTGCGCAATTCCGTGTTGCGCAACTGGCCCGCGTGGCTGGCGATCTTCGGGTTCATGACCTACGACAAGTGGCTCTCGGATCGCTGGCAGGATGTCGGCCGCAACCTCGAATACCTGCGGGTGACCTTCGGCTGGGGGCTGCTGCTCATCGTCGTGTTCTGCGTGCTCGGCGATCGCTACCTGGCAGCGCGTCGCGAGGGCAGGCTGGAGTTCGGGATCGACCCGGCGTGGATGGCGAGTGCGCCCGACTCACGACAGGGCACCGATGAACCGGCGCCCGTCGTGCCGGCCGCCGGCACGACTCCCCACCGCGAGGATCCGGTGGCGCCGACCGAGGACCGCGAGCCCGCGCTCAAATAGTGATCGGCCGGTGACGCACCGCTCACGGCGCGCATCGGCCGAAACCATTAGCGTGGAGCCATGAGTTCCGATACTTCGTTGCCCACGCCGCGCATCCAGCTGACGCCGCAGCAATGGCGGGCGAAACTGGATCCCGAGGAATACGCCGTTCTGCGCGAGGCCGCCACCGAGCGTCCGTTCGTCGGCGAATACACCGATACCAAGACCGAGGGTGTCTACACCTGTCGTGCCTGCGACGCCGAGTTGTTCCGCAGCACAGAGAAGTTCGACTCGCACTGCGGATGGCCGTCGTTCTTCGATCCCGCCGACTCCGACGCGGTGATCCTCAAGTCCGACGACACGCTGGGGATGCGCCGGGTCGAGGTCGTCTGCGCCAACTGCCACAGCCACCTCGGGCACGTCTTCGAGGGCGAGGGATACGCGACCCCCACCGATCAGCGCTACTGCATCAACTCGATTTCGCTGAAGCTGAAGCCGACCGGGGAATAACGCACGAAGGCCCGGTCGGTGGACCGGGCCTTCGACGACACTGCGTGAAGCTACGGCAACGCGGCGACCAGCTGTTCGACCTCCACGCGCGGCCCGGTGAAGAACGGCACCTCTTCGCGCACGTGCAGTCGCGCCTTCGTCGCCCGCAGATCACGCATCAGATCGACGATCCGGTGCAGTTCGGGCGCCTCGAACGCGAGAATCCACTCGTAATCGCCCAGCGCCATCGAACTCACGGTGTTGGCCCGCACATCCGGGTATCCGCGCGCGGCCATGCCGTGGTCGGCCAGCATCTTGCGACGCTCCTCGTCGGGCAGCAGGTACCACTCGTAGGACCGCACGAAGGGGTAGACGCAGATGTAGTTCCCCGCGTCCTCGCCCGCCATGAAGGCCGGGATGTGGCTCTTGTTGAACTCCGCGGGCCGGTGTACCGCGACGTTGCTCCAGACGGGAGTACTCGCCCGGCCCAGCTCGGTGGTCCGCCGGAAATCGGCGTAGGCGGCCTGCAGATCCTCGACTCGCTCGGCATGGGTCCACAGCATGAAGTCGGCGTCGGCGCGCATGCCCGCCACGTCGTAGATCCCGCGCAACACCACACCCTTGTCGGCGAGGCCGTCGAAGAACGCCTGTGCCTCCTTACGCGCCCCTGCTCGGTCCTCACCGAGCACGCCCGGCTGAACCTGGAACACCGAGAACATCAGGTAGCGAATGGAGGAGTTGAGAGCCTGGTAGTCGAGTCGCGCCATGAATCCATGGTGCCACTGCAGGGTTTTCGCCCGCCGCCGGGGCTCACTCCTGGTTCGGCCTGCTCGCCCGCCACGGCGACGATTCATCGGTCCCGAACATCGAGGTCACTGTCGTCGCCTCGCCCGCGTGATATTCGACCGGCCCCAGATCGGGGTCGAGAACGAGGATCCGGGCGTTGTTCTGCTCACCGGTGTTGGTCACAGCGGGCGATCATGCAACATCGCTATCGCGCGAGCTGGATGACACGCCGTCCGATCATCGACGGGTTCGCGTCACGCCTCGATGCGAGGCGTACCGCACCAACTAGCAGGCCGGCTCGAATTCTCGTGGGCCGGCCGGGCTCCGACCGCGGCGCGTCAGCCGAGATGGGTGGCGATGCGTTCGGCAGCGGCCGTGCCCGAGGCCACGCAGGCGGGGACGCCGACGCCGTGCAGGTACGCCCCGGCTACTGCTATGCCGTCGAGGGGCGCGATGGCGGACTCGAGAGTGCTGATGAGGTCGCAGTGGCCAGGGGCGTACTGCGGGAGGCCGCCGGGCCAGCGCTGGACGACGGCTTCGAGCGGGGTGATCGGGACGCCGGTGACGGTGGTGAGGTCGGCGACAGCGGCGGCGACGAGGTCGGCGTCGGTCCAGGACAGCGGCTTGTCGTCACCGAGGCGACCGAAGGACGCTCGGACCAGCGCGACATCTCGTTCGGCCAGGTGCGGCCATTTGCGGCTGGACAGGGTGAAGGCCTTGGCGTGCAAGGGTTCTCCGGTGGCGACGAGGATGCCGGAGTTGTCCGGTAGGTCGGTGTCGCGAGGAAGGGCCATGGCGACGAGCGCCGAGGAGGACAGCTCGATTCCGGCCGCCGCCCGCGCCGCTTCGGGTGCCACGTAGTGCAGCAGCCGGGCGGCGACCGGGGCGGGCGTCGCGATGACCACGGCGTCGACGGCGCCGAGCGGGTCGACCACCCAACCCCCGGGTGCGCTTGCTACGCGCGTCGCGGACAGGGTCGTGACGAGACGGGCGCCCGACGCCGCGGTCAGTGCGGCCAGCAGGGCGGCGTAGCCGTCGCGCAGCCCACCGAACACCGGAGCCGAACTAGGAGCGGGCATCGCCGTGCGAACAGCCTCGGTGAGGCTGGAAGCACCCTCGTCCAGTGCCTTGGCCAGGGTAGGTAGCGCGGCGCGAATGCCGATGGACGCACTGATCCCCGCGTAGACCCCGCCGAGCAACGGGTCGACGCTGCGCTCGACCACCTGCCGGCCGAAACGGTCACCGACCAAAGTGTGCACGTCGACATCGGAGCCCGGCGTCCAGTGCAGCGCCCGTTGCGCCTCGGCGGCGACCTGATCGAGCGTCGCGTCGTCGACCAATCCGCGCAGCGATTCGGCATCGGAGGGAATTCCCATCAGGGTGCGCCCCGGCAGCGGATGCGCCGCTGCCTGCGCCCAGATCAGCGCCCGCTTCCCCGCGGGCCGGACCAACTGGTCGTCGAGACCGAGTTCACTCATCAGCTCGATCACCTCGGGTCTGCGGCCCACGAACGCCTCTGCCCCGAGATCGACTGGCTCACCGGCCAATTCACCGGTACGAAGCACGCCGCCGACGCGTCCGCTCTGCTCGAGCACGACGATATCGACGCTGTCGCCCAGCCGCTGCCGCAACCGAAAAGCGGCGACGAGCCCGCTGATTCCGCCACCGATAACCGCGATCCGCATACCCCGACCGTAGCCGTGTGGTGCGCCGACCCGAGAACGCACCGGCTCGTCCGGCTCGATCCGGCATTCCGTCCACAGGCGCAGCGCGGCCGGGCTGCCTTCGTCCGGCGCGATCGTGTGTCGGACGGTCCCCGCGAACAGGAAGCCGACCAGCTCCGCGCAGCACGATTCGACGCTGCGCTCGCCTCGGCGGGCATGGA
>JACIXH010000122.1 GCA_014360565.1 Nocardia sp. | reverse complement strand
GGGTCGTGAGCTTGCCGTCGAACCTTTCGAACTGGATGACGAACATCCGGTTGATGATCGAGATCATCGGGTTGACGTTGAGCGAGTAGCCCTGGAAAGCGAACCGTGCCGGATAGGGGGCGGCGGCGATGTCGAAACTCTTGACCGCTCTCACCTGCCCTTGGGTCACAAAGCGCGCCCGGTACCGCGTGGCTGCCTCACGCACTGCTTCCAAGCGCTTACCCCGGGGCCAGATGTCGTGCACGCCGTCGAATTCCGGAATCGGTCGCACGCGCATGCGCTGCTCGGCGGGTTGATCGCCGTCGAGTTCGATTGTCATGACTTGGCTCCTGTGTCGTCGGTGTCGAGCGCTGCGCTCTCGTACTTCTCACGGACCGCGTTGTTGCCTTCCAGCGCGGCGATCTGATTCGGGACCATCCGGCGGAAGACCGCTGTGCGCAAGCGATCCGGCAACAGCCCGACCGCGCGGATCAATGGGCCGACATGGCGCGGGACGGTCATCTCGAAGCGGGGCCTGCCGATGACGGCGGCCACCGCCACGGCGACATCGCGTGGCGTCAGCATGGCGACAGCACCCGATGACGTGCCCACCGCCAGTTCGGTATCGACCACGGTCGGCATCACCACCGACAACTCGACACCGCTGCCGCGTAGCTCGGCCCGTACCCCGCTCAGATAGCCGTACACCCCGTGTTTGGTGGCCGCGTAGGTCGCCTCGCCGGCAGGAGCCAGCTTCGACGCCGCCGAGGCGACGGTGACGATGTGGCCACGCCCGCGTGCTCTCATCCGGGGTGCGGACAGCCGGACGCCACGGATGACACCGTGCAGGTTCACCTCCAGCTGACGCTGGGTCGCTTGCTCGGATTCCTCGTCGAACCGACCGACCCACATCACCCCCGCGTTGTTGACCAGCACATCGACCGGGCCCCAGAGTTCCTCGACAGCGTCGAGGAATCCGGCGTAGGAATCCTGGTCGGTGACATCGAGCGCAAACCCGGCCGTAGTGCCGGGCAGAGCGGCTGCCGCCGCGACGGCGGCGGCGGCATCGAGATCCCCGAGCGCGACTCGCGCCCCCGACTCGGCGAGGTGACCGGCGATGGCCAGCCCGATTCCGCGAGCCGCGCCGGTCACCGCGATCACCCGACCGGTGACGTCGTGTGTTGATCGCATCCGGCCTCTCCTTTCGCCATTTGACATGTAGGCATGTCAGATGGAGACCAGTATGGACACCGCTGGCGCCCTCGGCAAGTACTCGCGGCTTATCCGCGGCCTTCGTCGCCCCTGCGCACGCCGGTGAGCGCGGAGGTGAACAACGTCGCGCAGACGCGGGCCAGCACCTGCGGCGACTGGCGTCGTCCGGTCATCATCCAATCCACGAGCAGGTTGTTCACCGCGCCGGAGAGCGCGACGGCCGTCAGCTGGATCTCGTCGTCGCCGGGGTCGATCTCGGCATCGGCCAACCAGACCGCGCGGATCAGATCGGCGAATCCGCGCAGCACGCCGTGGCGCAACTCCTCGATCTCGGACGAGACGCCGACGACCTCGATGAGTACGACACGCGCGCGCCGCGGATCCTCGGTCAGATACCCGATGAAGGCGTCGAGCCCCTCGCGCGCGGCGACCTCGATGTCGGCGCCGGCGGCCTCGATCGCGACTTCGGTGGCCGTCCGCAGGCCGGTGACGAGCGCTTCGTACAGGCCGACCAGGCATGCCGGGCGGTCTTTGAACGACTCGTAGAAATACCGCTCGGTCAATCCGGCGGTGCGGCAGATCTGCTTGACGGAGGTTGCTGCGAAACCCGCGGTACCGAACAGCTCCAGCGCGGCGTCGAGAATGGCCACGCGGCGTGCGCGAGTACGTTCCTCGGCGTCCATGCCCGAGTAGCGACGGCCGGAGCCCCGCTCCGGTGTGGGTGGCATCGTTCGGACCGTCCTTCCGATGGTCGAGGGTTCATGTAATACTGGCCTACATCCATCTGACAGATAGACATGTCAGATGACCGACGAGCACGCGAGGACCCGTCATGACCAGTGAAACCGCCCGAACGGCGGCCGCAGCGGGCACGCCACGGCCCGGCTCCCCCATCGTGCACACCGAGGCCGGCCTGCGCTCACGGATCCTCTACGTGCTGGCGCGCACGTTCGCCAAGCAGGCGTACCGGGCCTGGCCACTGGGCGATCGCGGCATCCGCGCCTTGTCACTGATCGACACCGCGGCAGGCCGTATCCCCACCTTGGCCACGGTCGAGCACTCACCCGGCACGTTGGGGACGGTGCCTGTGGAGCGTTACTCCTGCGCCGCGGTCGCAGACAACCAGTGGGCGGCCGGGGCGAGTGTGCTCTACCTCCACGGCGGCGGATTCACCTTTTGCGGAACAGGCACGCACCGCCGGGTGACCAGCCGGATGGCCGAGGCCCTGTCGGTACCGGTGTACTCGGTGCTCTACCGGCAGCTGCCGCACGGCGGAGTGGGCTCGGCGACCCATGACGCCTGCACGGCGTACCGATCATTGGTCGAAAGCTGCCCCGACCCGCACAAGGTGATCCTCGCCGGTGATTCCTCCGGCGGCTTCCTGGCCGCCAAGATCTGCGAGCTCGCTGCGGCTGAGGGACTTCCCATGCCCGCGGCCTACATCGGATACTCCCCGCAACTCGATCTCGACGCCGACGAGCGTGATCGCGACTCGATCCGCCATGACGCGTTGATGCCGATTTCGGCCTACCGGAGGGCGAAACGACATTGGGCCCGCGGACCGGTGGCACCGCGCGGCGCCCGCTCGATGCTGCGGGTCGATCCCACCGTGTTTCCCCCGGCGTTTCTCTCCGCGGCGAGCGGGGAGATGTTCGAGGCCGATATTCGCGACTTCGCCGACATGCTCGCCGCCGCGGGCGGCATCGTCGAGACACACGTGTGGCACCGGCAGGTTCATGCCTTCCCGGTGCTCGACGCGCTGCTGCCGGAGAGCCGCGAGATCATGCGCCTGACAGTGGACTTCCTGTCCCGGTCGATGACTCGACCTGTCACAGCGCCACCATCGGAGACACAGGTGACCGCGAACTAGCCGCCCGGCCCGGCCTCGTGCCCGGGACGGCCATGGGAGCGGCGAGCTTCTTTCATCTCGGCCTCGTACAGGTGGGTGCGGCCCGCGACGAGCTCGTCGCGGATCTCGCGCTCGAGCCGCCGGAACTGCGCGTAGTAACCCTCGTCGTATTCCTCGACGATCTGGAAGGTCCACCGGCCCGGCACCACGTTGCGGCCGATCAGTTCGGCGTCGAGCCGCTCGGCGAGCTGATGGTGACCGGCGTCGCGCAGCATGTCCACGGCCTCCCCGAGAGCGAGGTCGGCGCCACCGGTGAGCTGGTGGAAGCTGTAGAGGTGGCCCCGCGCGCGTTCGGTCGCCTCCAACGCCTCCGACAGCTTTCCGACGGCGGCCACCGTCGCGGAGTCGACGCCGGCGGGCCGCCGGTGCCTCTCGGCAGGCTGATCGCTATCAGTCATGCCTCGAGGCTATCGCCGATTCGGTAGTGGAACCAGTTAATTAGGCTAGGTTAACTTCTGCTACGTTGCCAGTGCGTCTTCGAGACGACAGCTATCCACTGGACAACCAGAAAGCACGGACGAGCGTGAAGAATTCCGTTGGCCGAATCGGCCTCGTGTCCGTCACCGCCGCATTGGCGAGTGTGCTCGTCGCCTGTGGGCAATCCGAGCAGGTCGGCGGCGCCGGCGCCGCGGTCGGCGGGGAAGGCAGCACGAGCTACCCACTCACCCTCGACAACTGCGGCGAGAAGGTGACTTTCGAGGCCGCACCGCAGCGGGTGGTGTCGCTGGACCAGGGCTCGACCGAGATCCTGCTGTCGCTGGGTCTCGGCGACCGCGTGGCGGGAACCGCCTCGTGGACCGATCCGATCCGCGAGAACTTGGCGGAGGCGAACAAATCCGTCCCCCGGCTCTCGGACAACGCGCCGACCTACGAGGTCGTCCTCGACACCGACCCCGACTTCGTGACCGCGTCGTTCGGCAGACACTTCAAGCAGGGCGGCGTCGCCGAACGCGCGCGCTTCGCCGAGACCGGCATCGAGTCCTACCTCTCGCCCACCGACTGCGAGAACGGCGTCAGCATCAACGGCGGCGCCAAGCGCACCACGCCGCTGACGATGGAGGCGTTGTATCAGGAGATCCGCGAGCTGGCCACCGTGTTCGACGTCCAGCAGCGCGGCGCGCAGCTCGTCGACGAACTGCGCGCTCGTGAGGCGGCGGCCATCGCCGGCATCGAGAAGTCGAAGGTGTCGATGGCGTTCTGGTTCGCCGACACCAAGAGCCCGTACGTGGCAGGCGGTCTGGGTTCGGCGAGTCTGCTCGCCACCACGGTCGGCGCCACCAATGTCTTCGCCGATCTCACCGACGACTGGCCCGCGGTCGGCTGGGAGACCATGGTGGAACGCAACGCCGACGTGCTCGTCCTGGGCGACCTGCTGCGCAACCGTTTCCCCGGCGACCTGCTGGCCGACAAGATCGCCTTCCTCGAATCCGATCCGGTGACGCGCAACCTCGACGCCGTCCGCGCCAAGCGCTACATCGCGCTGCACGGTGCGGAGATGAACCCGTCGATTCGCGCTGTCGACGGCCTCGAGAAGGTCGCCGCGGGCCTGCGCGACCTCGAGGTGCCGAACTGACCGCCATCCGCGACCGCGCCGAGGCCGCCGCCGAACCGGGTCGGCGGCGCCCGTGGGTCGTCGCGTCGCTGATCGTGGTCGCCGCGGCGCTCGCGCTCGCGTTGTCGATCCTGGTCGCGGTCACGCTCGGCCCGGCGGATGTCTCCCTGGTCAACGTTCGCGACGTGCTGCTCAATCACCTCGGGCTCACCGACGTCCCGGTGCGGGTGTCGAAGAACGCCATCGTCTGGGAGGAACGCCTGCCCCGCGCGCTGGTGGCCGCCGCGTGCGGCGCCGGCCTCGGCATCTGCGGTGTGATCATGCAGTCGCTGCTGCGCAACCCGCTCGCGGACCCGTTCGTGCTCGGCATCTCCTCCGGCGCGTCGACCGGCGCCGTGATCGTCGGGGTGCTCGGCGTCGGCGGGGCCGCGCTCGGTCTGTCCGGCGGTGCGTTCATCGGCTCGCTGGTCGCGTTCGGGTTGGTGTTGCTGCTGGCCCGTATGTCCGGCGGCAGCAACGACCGGGTCATCCTCGCCGGTGTCGCCAGCACCCAATTGTTCTCGGCGCTGACCTCGTTCGTCATCTTCGCCTTCGCCGATTCCGACGAGACCCGTGGCGTGATGTTCTGGCTGCTCGGTTCGCTCGAAGGCGTGCGCTGGGACGACGTCATGCTGTGCACAGTGGTGGTGCTCCTCGGAACGGCTGTCTGCCTGTACTTCGCCTATGTGCTCGATGCCTTCTCGTTCGGTGACGATGTCGCAGCGTCGCTCGGCATCGCCGTCGGGAAGGTCCGGCTCATGCTCCTGCTGATCACGGCGCTGATCACCGCGACCCTGGTCAGTGTCGCGGGCGCGATCGGGTTCGTGGGCCTCGTGCTCCCGCATGCGGCGCGGTTTCTCGTCGGTCCCCGGCACAGCCGGCTGATTCCCGCGACGGCATTGCTGGGAGCGGTGTTCATGGTGTGGGTGGACGCCGGCTCGCGCGTCGCCTTCGCCCCCACCCCGTTGCCGGTGGGCGTGGGTACCGCGCTGGTCGGTGTCCCCGCCTTCATCGTCATCCTGTCCCGGCGAAGGAGTGCGCAGTGACTCTGCACGCAGCTGCTGTGAGCTGGAACCGCGGCGGCGCGCTCGTTGTCGACGGGGTCACCGTGACGCCGGCGCAGGGCGAGACCGTCGGCCTGCTCGGTCCGAACGGGTCGGGCAAGTCGTCACTGCTTCGTCTGCTGAACGGTGTCGTGCGCCCGACCTCGGGTGTGGTCACCCTGGACGGCACCGACCTCGCCACGACCAAACGCCGGGAGATCGCGCGTGCGGTGGCCGTGGTGAGCCAGCACGCCGACACCGACGTCGACATCACGGTCCGCGACGTCGTCCGTCTCGGGCGCATCCCGCACCGTGGCACCTTCGGCGGCAACCAGTCCGTCGACGACGCCGCGGTGGCCGACGCGCTCGAGCACACCGGCCTCACGTCGAAGGCGGACCGGCTCTGGCATCGGCTCTCCGGTGGGGAGAAGCAGCGCGTGCAGATCGCCCGCGCCCTGGCCCAGCAACCGCGCGAGCTTCTGCTCGACGAGCCGACCAACCACCTCGACATCCATCATCAACTGGAGTTGCTCGCGCTGGTCACCCGGCTGCCGGTCACCAGCGTGATCGCCCTGCACGATCTCAATCTCGCCGCCATGTTCTGCGACACCGTGATCGTGTTGAAAGAGGGCCGGGTCGTGGCGGGTGGACCGCCGGCGGAGGTCTTGACCGTCGAGTTGATCGCGCAGGTGTACAACGTCCGGGCCGAGGTGCTCGTCGACGAGGCCAAGGGCCGGCTGTCCATCTTGTTCGCGCCGGGTCCGATTCCCGTCGCTGTGCGCTGAGGCAGGCATGACCGGCACCGTTGCCCGTACCCGTCGGCGCCTCGCAGGCCGGTCGTCGCTGCTGACGAACCTGGCAGCGGCGACTCCGGCGGTCCGCCTGCTGGTGCTCACCCAGCTCGCGTTCAATGTGGGCTTCTTCATGGTGCTGCCGTATTTGTCGGTGTACTTGTCGCAGGACCTCGGCCTGCGGGCGGCGTTCGTGGGCGCGGTGCTCGGTCTGCGGACCTTCGCCCAGCAGGGACTGTTCTTCGTGGGCGGTTCGTTCGCGGATCGGTGGGGTGTGAAGCCGGTGGTGATCGCCGGGTGCGTGTGCCGGATCCTCGGGTTCGCCGCGCTGGCCTGCTTCACCTCGGTGGCCGGGATCGTGGTGGCGACCGTCCTGATCGGGTTCGCTGGTGCGCTGTTCTCCCCCGCTGTCGAGAGCGCGCTGGCCACCGCCGCGGGCGGTGCCCAGGACCGTGGCCTGACCCGAACCGACGCCTTCGCGTTGTTCTCGGCCTTCGGCCAGGTGGGCGCCTTCACCGGTCCGCTGCTCGGATCGTTGCTGCTGATGGCCGATTTCGCTGTCGCGTGTCTGGTCGCGGCCGCGGTCTTCGTCGCGATCCTGCTGGCCCATCTGCGATGGTTGCCCGCCGATCCCGGCACCCACAGCACCGGGAACTGGCTCGACGGCTGGCGAGAGGTGATCGCGAACAAGACTTTTCTGGTGTTCGCCGTGGCGATGAGCACCCAGCTGGTGGCCTACAACCAGATGTATCTGCTGCTGCCGCTGGAAGTCGAGCGCGCGTGGGGTTCGCAGGCGCCCCTGGGCTGGTACTTCGCGCTGTCCTCGCTGTTCGTCGTCGTCGCCCAGTTGCGCGTCACCCGCCGGGCACGCTCGGCCGCCGCGCTGCCGGTCGGCCTGATGGTGATGGCCGCGGCTTTCGTGGTGATGGCGTTGCTCGCGCCCGCGCGCCTGGAGGGTGTGGCCGGGCTCCTGCCTGCCGCCGCCTTCGTCCTGCTCCTGGCGCTCGGCCAGATGATCGTCATCCCGGTCTCCCGGAATCTGGTTCCGCGTATCGCCTCGGAGCGCCGCCTCGGTTCGTACTACGGGCTGCTGGCCTCCATCGGCGGACTCGGCGTGCTGATCGGCTCGGTGATCACCGGAGCCCTGGTCGACCTGATGCCGAGCACCGGCTGGGGCAGCGCGGCGCCGTGGGGCACGGTCGCCGTCGCTCTGGTCGCCGGCGCGCTCGTGCTGCGGCGCGGAAAGTGGTAGTCGGCTCGCATGCCGGAGTGTGGCTCGTGCGCTATCGGCCACTGACCGTGGCCAACGCCGACTCCGCGATCAGCCGACACCGAGACAGCAGCGCGGATCACCGTGGGCAGGGCTGTGACCACGCCGTATAGGCGATTCCGAACAGTCCGACCGCGAGTTGCCGGTTGATCGATCGTCACAACAGGCGTGATATGTAGCACATGCCGCAAAGGACGTGGTGCAGCGCACCAATAGTCGAAGTCTTCACCACACAGGCGTAGACGCCTCGTCCAGGTGAGTAGTGCCGCCCGTGCGAAATCCCGCTTTCCATTGTGTGTAGAAGCAATTCCGAACGGAAATTGCCCATCGATCGCTTGCTGTCGAAGATGTGGTATGAACCACACGCCGGTTCGATGGCGACCAGAATTCTCAGCCATCCGGCGCGTGGCAACAAGGAGTTACATCATGGCGACTTTCGACGTGCCTACCCGCACGGCCGATCCCGAAGCCCCGAAAAAGCGCCCCGCAGCATGGGGCATCGTCTTATTTCTCTTTTTGTTCTTCACGCTGAATTTCGCCGACAAAGCCGCAGTAGGCTTGGCCAGCACCAGGATCCGCGCGGACCTCGACCTTTCCGCCACTCAGTACGGCCTGCTCAGCAGTGCGTTCTTCTGGCTGTTCGCCCTCGGTGCCGTCGTCCTGTCCTCGTTGCTGCGCAAGATCTCCTATGTGTGGGGCGGCGCGCTGCTGATGTCGGCGTGGGTACTGAGCATGTTGCCGCTCACGGTGCCCACCACCTTCGGCGTGCTCCTCGGTGCGCGGATGGTGCTCGGTTTCTTCGAAGGCCCGGCCCACGCCTACTGCCAATCAGTGATCGCCGACCGCTTTCCGCCACATCGGCGTGCCCTGGCAGGCGGCCTGGTCAACGCGGGCTCTTCGGTGGGTCCGCTGGTGGCGGCGCCGGTGCTGACCTGGATCATTCTGACGTGGACCTGGCATGCCGCGTTCGTCGTCTTGGTGATCACCGGCATCGTGTGGACCGTGTGCTGGTTGGGGTACACCGGCGCAGGCCCCTTCCGCACCACCCGTGGCGCGGCGGCGACCGCCGTCGAGCAGGACCCGAACGGCCGCATCGACGTGCCGTTCCGACGTCTGCTCACACTGCGTAGCTTCTGGGGTCTGGTGCTGCTGTCGTTCGCCGGCTACCTCATCTCGTCGTTGAAGGTGTCGTGGCTGCCCGCTTACCTCACCGACGGGCTCGGCTATTCCGAACAACAGGTCGGCACGCTCGCGGCGATTCCCTATGTCGTGGCTGTCGTGGTGCTGTTGTCGGCAGGTTGGTTGTCCGGCTATCTGCTCCAGCGTGGCGCACCCTCTCGCGTCGCTCGCGGAGTCGTCACCGGCACCTATTTGCTGGTCGGCGGGTTGGCGATGATTTTGTTCACTCAGATGAGTCCCGGCACGCCGCAATTGGTTCTGGTGATTCTGGCTTTCGCGGTCAACAGTGTGCCGTTCTCGGTGGCGTTCGCCGGCGCATCCGACTTTCTTCCCGCCCACTATCGAGTTGCGTTCTTCGGCTGCATCATCGCGGCATACAGCCTCGCCGGGATCATGGCTCCCTACGGCCTGGGTCGCATCGTCGACCATTCCGCCACTGCGGCACAAGGATATTCGAGCGGATTCCTCATCGTCGGCATCGCCGTCTGCGTCTTGGCCGTTATCGGCGCTTTCATGCTCGACCCGGCGAAGGCGAGAGCAGACCTCGAACGGATGAGTGCCACCGCATCGGCAAAGGAAGGCGATCGATCATGACCGGACCACTCGAAGGCATCCGAGTACTCGATTTCGGGCAGTACATCGCAGGCCCCAGCGCCGGCCAGACCCTGGCCGATCTCGGAGCCGAGGTGCTGAAGATCGAAAGCTTGCGCGGTGACCAGGCCCGAAGTGTCGGCACGTTCGGGCAGGCGATGGTGCAGGCCTACAACCGGGACAAGCGCAGTCTCGCCATCGACGCCACCGACCACGACGGGCTGGCGATCCTGCATCGACTGCTGGCCCACACCGATGTCCTGATCCACAACTTCCGTCCCGGCTCGGCGGAGCGGCTCGGTCTCGGCGCGGCCGAGCTGAGCGAGCGCTATCCCACGCTGATCTACGCGAGCGTCAGCGGGTTCAGCTCCCACGGGCCCTCCCGCGAACGCCCCGGTCTCGACATCGCCGCGCAGGCGGAGTTCGGGGTCATGCACGCGACCGGCGCAGTCGATGGCGAGCCCCAACGAGTCGGATACGCCGCCGCCGACGTGGCCGCGGCGTCGGCATTGACGGCCGGAATTCTGGCCGCGCTGTATCAACGCCGGTCCACGGGTTCGGGGGCACGAGTCGAAACCTCGTTGATGGAGGCTGTTCTGTCGTTGCAGGCAGCCACCTGGGGCGAATACGTGCTCAGCGGAACTGCCCCGCGGCGCAAGGGAAACGGGCAGGCGCATGCGGCTCCCGCCGCCGACACCATCGAGGTCGCCGACGGAACCATCGTGGTGTCGGCCTACACGACGGACAAGTGGACCGCGCTGTGTGAGCTGCTCGATCGCCCGGACATGATCGACGACCCCCGCTTCGCCGACAATGCGGCACGGGTGCGCCATCGGCCACAGCTGCTGGCCACGCTCGGCCGCGCGCTGTCGGGCGCTACTCGCGAGCAGGCGGTCGGCCTGCTGACCTCGGCCGGGATCGTCTGCGGCGCGGTCCGCGGCTTCGACGAGGTCGTGACCGACAAGGATGTGCTGGCCGCCGAGATACTCGTCGCGGTAGCCGACGGCGTGCAGCGCGCATTCACCGTTCCCGGAACACCTTTCACTATCGACGGGCGACGGCGCACCGCGTCGAACGCAGCGCCTGCTGTCGGTGCCGACACCGTCTCGGTCCTGCGTGATCTCGGTGTATCCGACGCCGAGATCGACACCCTGATCGAGCGACGCGTCGTCGCCGCACCGACTCGCTGACCACCGAGCAGACAGAGGATTGCCATGATCGACCCGCGTGTATCGAGCCACGATTTCGACACCTACCTGAAGCTGATCGCCGAATTCACCACCGAGGAACTGATTCCCGCCGAAACCGAGATGGTCGCCGCCGCGGCGGTTCCCGACCGGCTCGTGGCCTCGATGGCGGAGCTGGGACTGTTCGGCATCTCCATCCCCCGCCGGTATGGCGGCCTGGAATGGTCCATGACACAACAGGTTCGGCTGACCTTCGAGTTCACGCGCGCTTCGTGCGTATACCGCTCACGGTTCTCCACGGTGATCGGGTTGTGTTCGCAGGCCATCCTCGATCACGGCACCGACGAGCAGCGCGACCGGATGCTGGCGCCGATGGCCGCGGGCGAGCTGGTCACGGCGTTCGCGCTCACCGAGGAAGCGGCCGGTTCAGATGCCGCACACCTGCTCACCCGGGCGACCCGCGAGGGCGATGATTACCTCATCGACGGCGACAAGCGCTACATCACCAATGCCGGCTGGGCCGACGCGTTTCTGGTCTTCGCCCGCACCGACGCCGACACCCGCGGCGCGGCGGGTGTGTCGGCGTTCATCGTGGACGCGCACGCACCCGGCGTGACGGCGACATCGGCGACGCGGATGAACGGGCACGCTGAAGCACCGGTCGGCGAGATCCGATTCGAGCACGTGCGCACCCCCGAGCGGAATCTGCTCGGCGGCGTCGAGGGCCGGGGCCTGACGATGGCCTTGCGCGGTATCAATCACGCCCGGTTGCATGTCGCCGCCACCTGCGTCGGTCAGGCAACTCGTATGCTCGAGGAGACCACCGCCCACGTCACGGGTCGCCGTCAGTTCGGCGCTCCGTTGGCCGATCTGGGTGCCGTCCAGACGGTACTCGGCGCGGGTTTCGCCGAACTCGAGGCCGGACGCGCACTGGTGCTCGACTGCGCGGCAGCCTTCGACGCCGGGTCGATACCACGTCATCGCATCGCCGCGGCGAAACTGTACTGTTCGGAAATGGCAAGCAGGGTCGCCGACAATTGCCTGCAATTGCTCGGTGGTGCGGGCATCGTCGGCGACCACCCGGTCCCGCGTATGTGGCGAGATGTGCGGGCATTGCGGATCTATGAGGGCTCCTCGCCGGTGCACGAGCGCAACCTGGCGAAGGCGATGATCAAGCAGGTCGCCACCGACGGGACCCTGCCCGACACATTCCGTGTATGACCTGTTCGAAATGGATGCGAAGGAGCCGGGTGTGGAGATTCGCCAATTGGAGTATTTCCTCGCGGTCGTCGAACACGGGGGCGTGAATCGCGCCTCCCAGCATCTGCACCTGGCTCAGGCCTCGATCTCGCAGAGCATCCGGCAGCTGGAACGGGAATTGAAGGTTTCACTGTTCCATCGAACCGGCCGCAACCTCGTCCTGAGCGAAGCCGGTCACCTGCTGCTCGAACCCGCGCGCAAAATACTCGACGACGTCTTGGCCGCCCAAGACGTCATGCGGTCGGCGCGTGAATTGAAGGTCGGGTCGATCACGATCGGCACCATGCCGGAGATGTCGAGCGAGGCGGTGGCCTCCTGGAGCGGTTCGTTCACCCGACTGCATCCGGGAATCCGGATCGATCTCCAGGAATACTCGAGTGCCGGGCAATTGTGCGACGAGGTCCTGGCCGGAAATTGCGAACTCGGCTTCACCACCTTCCCCGTACCCAGCGACACGTTGGAAACCATCGAGCTGGCGGTGCAGCGATTGCTGCTCGTGCTGCCGCCGGGCACACCGGACATCGATGCCGACGTCGCCTTCCGGCTCGGCAAGCTCGGCGATATTCCGCTGATCACCAGCAATTCGGCTGTGCGGGAACAAGATATCGTGGCCACCTTGCTGCGCCGAGAATCTGTGTCGCCGAGGATCGTCGCCCAGGTGCCCAATCGGCACGCCCAGATGACGCTGGTGCTCAAGGGCGCTGGAGCCGCGTTCCTGCCGCTGCGGATGGCGATCTCGGCGGCGCGCGCCGGTGCGATCGTGCTGACGACACAGCCAGAAGTGCTCACGCCCTTCGGAGTGGTGCACCGAGCGGGGCGTTTGGGGCCGGCAGCGAGGAGTTTCGTCATCGAGAGCCGGTCCGCGCTGGATCGCTGGAACAATCGCATTGCGGCGCTGCGGGATTCGGGCTTGTCACTGCCGAACGCGGCATTGCGCGCCGCCGAAGAATTGGACAACGATCATCATGTCGAATGACGCCGCTCAGACGCTTGCAGTAGCCGAACACCCGATCGATCGAGAACCCGACTATCGATTCACTCTGGCCAACGAGCGCACCTTTCTGGCCTGGATCCGGACAGCCTTGGCCCTGCTTGCCGGTGGCGTCGCTGTCGATCAGCTGTTTCGGTCCGGAGTCGACGCGAGCGCACGCACCGCACTCGGCCTGACCTGCGTCGTCCTCGCGACCGTCATCACCCTGGGCGCCTTCACCAGATGGCGCAGTGTGCAAGCGGCGATGCGTCGCGACGCCCCGCTGCCGCGCTCGTTCATGGTGTTCGCGATCGTTTGCGGTGTCGCGGTCGCGGCGGGGGTGTGCGTGTACGCGATGCTGCGATGAGCGCAGATCGCGGCCTGCAACCGGAACGCACGATCCTGGCGTGGCAACGTACCGCGCTCAGCGCGACGGTTCTCGCGGCCTGTCTTCTCCAGATGACCGTCGGCACCGCGACGCGACCCCTGGCCGTCGCGACGGTCGCCGCGTGCGGCACAGCCCTGATACTGACCATCGCGATGATGGTGCGGCACAACCGCTATCGGCGTGCCGTCGACCGGTCGAACACCATGTCCACGACTTCGGCGGGCCTGATCGCCGGTTCGGTCGCACTCGTCGCCGTGCTGTACGGCATCGACATGCTCACCAGGTAGTGCCCCGCCCGCGCATCGGCTCCGCACGTCGCCGCCGGCCAGGAGCAGCTCATCGCTGACGATCCGCGATCCGCCGGATCAGCCTCCGGGTACCTTCGACAACGCGAAACCGCCTGCCGCCCAGCGTGAACAGCATCCGGTCGAGCAGCCCGTCGCGCAGCAGCAGCGCATGTGCGAGTACCGCGCACATATGCATCGTCAACGCGGCAAGGAGCCCGTAGGCGAGCACAGTGTGCAGGTCACGCAGCACGTCGTACAGGTCCACATCGGCAGGCGCGATCGGCGGCAGCCGGAGGCCGCCGAGGACACGAACCGGAACACCCGACGCCGAAACGAGTCCCCATCCGACGAGCGGTTGGGCGACGAGCAACGCGTACATCAGTATTTCCGAGGTCGTGGCCACGGCTCGTTCCAGACGGCCGATCGACGGTATCTGCGCCGGCGTCGTGCGGCGCAGCCGGTTGGCGATGCGGAGGACGGCCAGCACGAGCACGAGCACGCCGACCGACTCGTGCAGCCGCAGCACACGGTGATAGTCGGAGATGGAGCCCACCAGCGCCGCGCCGAGGAACAGCATCGCGACAACCAGGACGGCCATCGCCCAGTGCAGGATTCGCGCGACGATGTCGAATCTGGTCGGCGGCGAGTCCCGGACGAGTGGCACCGATTCGGTTCCGGTCGTGCTCACGCGGCACCGCCGGCCTGGACCGCACCGCGACCACGGGGTTCGCCTGCCCGGCGCCGGAACGACTCCGCGTAGGCAGCCGACCGCGCCGGCAGCAGCGGATCGTCCGAGGCGGCGATGCCGTCGGGCAGCACCAGGGGGTCGAAATTCGTGGTGCCCACATTGTCCGGGGTTTCGGTCATGATCCGGTGCAGGGTGAGGGTGCCGACCTCGATCGCGCGCCGGTCTTTCGGCCACGCGACAGTCGCGTCGTCGGTGCGATCCAGTCCGCGGACACCCTCGGTGATCACCAGGGACCACGTTCGAGGGCGCGCGCCGATATCGTCCGCGAGCTGGTCGAACAGCTGGTGCGGGCCCCGGCGCGCTGATTCCGTCGCCGGTGTCCGGGGAACGAGGGTCCACCTGATCGGCACCGTCGCACCGGCGGCGTTGGTAGCCTCGAATGCGTTCAAACCGTGAAACGCGGTCGAAGCGAAGGTCGGCGCGGTCGGTACCGATTTCGCCAGCGCCATCGCGGCTTTCGTTCGTGGGTGGTCGGCCAGATAGGCCGCGACCCGATCCGGATCCGGTTTCCCGGTCACCGGATCCGCGGCGAAGGCCACCATCCGGTCGTAGAAGTCTTTCGGTGTCGGGTCCAAGAACACCGGCAGGTTGATCATCGCCAGCCGCCATTGCTCACCGGCCGCTGCATCGATACGCAGGCCGAGCCCACGGACTTGCCCCGGATCGTCGGCGATATAGGGGTTGCCGCCCGAGAGCGAGAACCGGCCGTGAACCCGATACCGGCCGGCCTCGAATATCGAGGCGCGCGAGAGTTGGGTGCCGCGGCCGTTGCTGTCGAAATGCCCGTCTACCGCGACGCCCTTGGCATGATTGCGGCGAAATCCCGGATGCACTCCGTTGAGGCTCTGAAATCGGTCCACGATTGCGCGGGCGGTCAACCGGCGCGGGCCCACAGCGTTCCCGGTGTAGAGAAATCCCCCGACACCGACAATTCCCGCTCCCCCGATTGCCATGGCGCCCAGCATCGTGCGTCTGTCCAGCACTGTCCTACGACCTCCGTTCATGCCGTTCCCTTTGTTTCCGCAGTCCCCAAGTTATGTCCGATCGGGCTGACAGAACCGTCCGCGACCAGTGACGAAACTATGACGTCGGGCCGGTGCGGCCGCCGACAGATTTCCGCGGCACGGCCCGCAGCTATCGTGGAAGCCGTGCCGAACTCGCCCGACGTCCCCTTCGCACGTCGACGGATCGCCGACGGTGCCGCGGTGCATGACAGCGGTGCGCGATGACCGCGGTGTTGATCGCCGACGACGATCCGGTCGTGCGCGATGTCGTGCGGCGCTACCTCGAACGAGACGGGCTGTCCGTACTGGAAGCCGCCGACGGGACCGAAACCCTGGCCGCGCTGTCGGACGAACGTCGCTCGGTGGATCTGGCCGTGCTGGATGTGATGATGCCCGAACCCGACGGCATCGCCGTGTGCCGAGCAGTTCGCCGAGGCCGGCGCCCGGATCTGCCGATCATCCTGCTCACAGCGCTCGGCGACGAACACGACCGGGTGCTCGGTCTGGAGTCCGGCGCCGACGACTACGTCGTCAAACCTTTCAGCCCACGCGAACTCGCGCTGCGGGTCAGCTCGGTACTGCGCAGAGCAACCCCCACACCACCGGCGACAGCACCGGTGTACAGCGACGGCGCGGTCGTTGTTCGAGTGCACTCGAGATCGGTGTCCGTCGACAATGTCCCCGTCGACCTCACTGCCCGGGAGTTCGCTCTACTCTGCTTCTTCCTGCAGCATCCGCACCGCGTGTTCACCCGCTCGCAGCTGCTCGCGGAGGTCTGGGGCTGGGATTTCGGCGATTTCTCCACTGTCACGGTGCATGTGAAGCGGCTGCGCGCCAAGCTGGGTGATCACCACCGAATCGAAACAGTGTGGGGCCGTGGTTATGCCTGGGCGCGCGACGGCGATCTCGGTGTGCCGGTGTGACGCCGTGGGACACAGTGCAGTTGGCCGGGTTGGCACTGGCGTGCACGGTGCCGATCGTCGCGATCGGCGCGGGGATCCTGCAGGCGACCAGCAACCGCTCGCTGCCCCTGAGCATGGCGGTTCTCGTCTTGGTCCCGACGCTGTCGACGCTGACCGGGGTGATCGGCGTGAGCGGTCTGATGTTTTCCCGACAGTTCGGACGCACCGCCATTGTGCTCGCTGTGGTTGCCGCGGCGACAGTCCCCGCGGCGTTGTGGCTCGGGCAGCGACAAGCTCGCAAGACTGTCTGGGAGAACGACATTCGCACGCAAGAACGCAGGGCCGAGCACGGGCGTCGGGAGTTGGTCGCCTGGGTGAGCCATGACCTGCGCACCCCGCTGGCCGGTATCCGCGCGATGGCCGAGGGCCTGTCCGATCGCGTGGTGACAGGGGCCGACATCACCGATTACGCCCAGCAGATCATGCGCGAGACCGACCGCGTTTCGGCGATGGTCGACGACCTTTTCGAGATGTCGAAGATCAACGCCGGAACGTTGTGTCTGGACAGCGAACCGCTGGATCTGCGCGAACTGGTCGACGAGGTGCTCGCAGCGAACCGACCGAACGCCACCCGCGCACACATCGCGTTGTCGGTCGAGCAGCCCGGCACCGAAGTGGTCATCGATGGCGACAGCAGAGCGCTCAGTCGCGTGCTGACGAACCTGGTGGTCAACGCGATCACCCATACCCCGCCCGGCGGTCTGGTCACACTGTCGATCGGATCGTCGGCGGGCCGGGCATGGGCCAGAGTCGACGACACCGGCCCCGGAATCCCGCAGTCCGACCTGCCACGCATCTTCGAAGTCGCCTACCGCGGCACCGCGGCTCGTTCACCCGTCGCCGACAGCGGGTTCCACGTCGGCAGCGGCATGGGGTTGGCAATCGCCGCCGGGCTGGTCCAGGCACACGGCGGCTTCATCGCGGCCGAGAACCTTTCCCGCGGTTGCCGGTTCGAGGTCCTGCTACCCCTGTCGGGCGACTGACACCGAACGCCACTTCCAGCCCGAACGCGGCGCTAATCATCACGGCCACCTTCTCGCCGCGTCCGCACCGCAGCCCACGTCAGAGAGGTCGATGTGCCGACGCGGGAAGCGGTGCCGCGCGGCTATCTGGTTCCCACGTCGGCATCGTCGGGCGAAGGCAACGCCGGCGACGGATGTTCGGTGACCCACTCGGCCAGTGCCAGCAGAGTGGACTCCGCGCTGTCGGCCATGTGTTCGCGTAGTGCCTCGATGTCCTCGCGGGTGTCGCCGAGGACCGGATCGGTGCGCAGTAGACGCCAGGACTGCGCGACGGTGGTGCCGCGCCCCTGTTCACCGAAATGCCAATCCCAGCGCACAATTCCGTCCTCGGCGCCGCCGACCACGAAGGCGAACC
>JACIXH010000121.1 GCA_014360565.1 Nocardia sp. | reverse complement strand
AGCCAGAAATCGCCGCCGCCGCCGATCAATTGGAAATTGTGCCTGACCTGAGTCTGCCTGTGGCGACCACCGGGCATCTCATCGCCCTCAAAATTCTTTCGCGTGATGACGCCTCGAGGCCGCAAGACCTCGCAGATTTGCATCAGTTGCTTGCTGCCGCGACCGAAGAAGACATCGAAGTCGCGCGTGATGCGGTCCGCCTTATCACCGAACGTGGTTTCCATCGCGATCGTGACTTGTCAGCGTGCCTCGCCTCGCTCGTTGCACTCTGACTGCGCGCGCTGTCACCGCATGGTTATCCGCTGGTCCTTGCCGTGCCGGTCCGGTAGCGCCAGACTTGCTCGATGACGACGGTGGAGGATTTCGAGCGGCAGGCGACTGAGGTCGGCAGGGCAGCGCGCAAGCGGGTGCCGCGGTCGGAGTTGGGGGAGTGGAAGGCGCAGCCGGGGCGGGAGGATCCGGTGGCGATTCTGCAGAAGCAGAACGCGAAGCGGGTGCAGACTCTGGTGCCGATCCGGATGGCGCGAATGGCGGTGTCGCCGTTCACTTTTCTGCGTGGCGCCGCGGCAGTCATGGCTTACGACCTTGGTTCGCGTCCTGACACCGGCCTCATCGTCCAGCTGTGCGGCGACGCGCACCTGGCGAATTTCGGGCTCTTCGGTACTCCCGAGCGCAACCTCGTGTTCGATGTCAACGACTTCGACGAGACGCTGCCCGGCCCGTTCGAGTGGGACGTCAAACGCCTGGTCGCCAGCGTCGCGGTCGCCGCGCTCGTCAACGGGTGTTCCGAGCAGGACGCGGCATCGGCGGCCGAGACGACCGCCCGCGGCTACCGCGAGGGCATCGAGGCGATGGCACAGCAGGACAGTCTCGAGATCTGGTACGACCGCGTCGACGCCGACCAGGTCCTCGCGCTGATCCCGAAGAAGAAGGGCCGCAAGCTGGCCGAGAAGACGATCGCCTCGGCCAGGAAGCGGACCAGTTTGCAAGCGCTGGACAAGCTCACCGAACCCGACGCGGACGGGATCCCGCGGATCAAGAATCAGCCACCGCTGCTGGTGCCCGTCGCGGTGCCCGACGAGGCAACGGTGAAGTCGGTGCTCGCCGAATACCGGCGCACCCTGCCCGAACACATGCGGGTGCTGCTCAACCGCTACACCCTGGTCGACACCGCGATGAAGGTCGTCGGGGTCGGCAGTGTCGGGACCCGATGCTTCATCGCGCTGCTGATGGACAGGGAATCCGGTTCCCCGCTGTTCCTGCAGCTGAAGGAGGCCGACACCTCGGTGCTGGCGCCCTACCAGAAGGCGAGCAGATACAAGCAGCAGGGACATCGCGTGGTCGCCGGTCAGCGGTTGATGCAGGCTGCCGGCGATATCTTCCTCGGCTGGGCAACCGGCCCCGAGGGAGTGGACTATTACTGGCGCCAGTTCCGGGACATGAAGGGCTCCGCCGATATCGAGAACATGACCCACCGCCAGCTCTCGAATTACGGCGGGCTGTGCGGCGGCGTGCTGGCGCGCGCCCACTGCCGCTCGGGTGATCCGATCGCCATCAACACCTATCTCGGCGGCAGCGACAAGTTCGACAAGGCGCTGCGCGATTTCGCGATGTCGTACTCGGACCAGTCCATAGCCGACCACCAGCTACTGCTGGCCGCGATCGAGGACGGCCAGGTGGAAGTGGCTGCCAACCCGTACTGATCGGCCTCGATCGCAGCCGACCGGCGTCGCCGGGGTTCTCGTGAGAGCTACCGGGGCACGCAACGACACCAGTCGATACACTCATTACCGATGAGTAACTTCTTTTCCTCGGTGGACCAGGTGACCGACCGGCTGACGGCTGCTGGTTACCTGCCGTCCCTCGACATCGCGACCGCGGTCTTCCTCGCCGACCGCCTCGGCAAGCCCCTGCTGATCGAGGGCCCCGCCGGGGTGGGCAAGACCGAGCTCGCCAAGGCCATCGCCGCGGCGGTGAGTGCCGAACTCATCCGGTTGCAGTGCTACGAGGGCGTCGACGAGGCCAGAGCGCTCTACGAGTGGAACCATGCCAAACAGCTGCTGCGCATCACCGCCACGTCCGGTGCGGACTGGGACAGCACCCGCGACCATGTCTTCACCGAGGAATTCCTGCTCGCTCGCCCACTGCTGGCGGCCATCCGCAACCCCGACCCCACCGTCCTGCTCATCGACGAACTCGACAAGGCGGACGTGGAACTCGAGGGCCTGCTGTTGGAGGTCCTGGGTGACTTCCAGGTGAGCATCCCCGAGCTCGGTACGGTCACCGCCGTCCGCAAGCCCTTCGTCATCCTCACCTCCAACGCTCATCGCGATCTGTCCGAAGCGCTCAAGCGCCGCTGCCTCTACCTCCATATCGACTATCCGACAGCGGAATTGGAGAGGTCGATCGTCGCGCTCAAGGTTCCCGAGCTGGATGCGGCGCTGGCGGAGCCGGTGGTGGCGACGGTGAGCGCGCTGCGTCAGCTGTCATTGCGCAAAGCTCCGTCGATCGCCGAAACCGTCGACTGGGCCCGAACTCTGGTTGCGTTGGGGACGCGCACGCTGACCGGCGGCGTGGTCCGTTCGACGCTCGGCGTCTTGCTGAAGTATCAGTCGGACCATCGGGTAGCCATCGAGCGTCTCGGCCTCGACGACCAGACAGACGGTAGCGTGAAGTCATGAGCGCCAGCAGTCCGCGCGGTGCGATGGCAGGACCCGAGCGCCTCGGCAGCCAGGCGGCGGCCGAGCCGTCGCCGGAAGTCACCAGCGGGCGGTCCGCTGGGAGCTGTCGATGACCGCTGCCGCCCCCGCCGATCCCCGCTTCGCCCCGACGAGCGCGCGCCTCGTCGATTTCGTCACGGTGCTGCGCGAACACAACATTCACGCGGGCCCCAGCGAAACCATCGATGCCGCAGCGGCAATCGTGGCGCTCGGTACCACCGACACCCGCGTTCTTCGCTCGGGCCTTGCCGCCTGCCTGCTCCGCAGCAACGGTCAGCGCAGGGTCTTCGACCAACTCTTCGACCTGTACTTCCTCGGCATCGCACTGCCACCCGCAGAGCCGAGCGAGGACGCGGACTCCCTGCGCGAGCGCCTGATCGCCACCCTCGTTCAAGGTGCGGACACCGCCGAGCTGGCTCGCGAAGCCCTCAACACCTTCGGTGCCTACGGCGGTGCGGGTGAGAGCGCGGGCAGGGTCACCCAGGCTTCCGGCGCGGGCTGGTCGTCCTATCTGACCATGAAATCCATACGCCCGGACGAGATCTCCGAACAGGTCGCGCAAACCATGGGCGGCACAGGGCAATTCGATACCGCTGTGCGCACCATCGAGGCTCGTCGGCGCGTCGACCGGTTCCGCGCCGATGTGCAGACCGAGGCGCGCCTACGTTCGGCCGAGCTGCGCGGCACCGACTACATCGCCCGCCGGGGCGTCGAGAACTCCGCGGACCGAACGGATTTCCTCGGCGCCCGCGAACAGGATCTCGCCGAGATGCGGCGCCTGGTGCACCCCCTGGCGCGCAAGCTCGCCACCCGGCTGGCGGTGCGACGTAAGAAGGCGGTGCGCGGTCAGATCGATCTGCGCCGCACCCTGCGTCGTTCGATGGCCACCGGTGGCGTCCCTGTCGACCCGGTGCTGCGCGCCCGCAAGCGCGGCCGCCCCGATCTGGTTGTGCTGGCGGATGTTTCGGGCTCGGTGAGCGGCTTCGCCGAGTTCACGCTGCAGTTGGTACAAGCTCTGCAAGATCAGTTCACCAAGGTTCGCAGCTTCGGCTTCGTCGACACCTGTGCCGAGATCACCCAGTACTTCTCTCCCGGCGAACCGCCGCCGCCCGGCTTCGCGCGCGACATTGTCCGCGAGGGAGGTGTCGCGAGGTTCGGATCCAGCAATTACGGCGAGGTCCTGCAAGGTTTCGTCGACCACCACCTCGACGCCGTCGGCCCCCGCACCTGCGTGCTGATCCTCGGCGATGCCCGAACCAACCGCACCGACCCGAACCTCGCGGCGTTGCAATCGATCACCGAGCGAGCGAAGGCGGTCTACTGGCTCAATCCGGAACCCGCCCGCTCGTGGTCGACCGGTGACTCGGCCGCCGAGGCCTACACCGACATCGTCACCATGCACGAATGCCGCAATGTCGCCCAGCTCGCCGAGGTGATCGGCCGACTGCTCCCGGCCTGATTCAGCGGTACTTCGTCGTGCTTGCCGAGCCGCGTAGCCCATGTTCGCCGCAGCTCTCGTAGTCGGCCGAACTGTCTTCATCAGGCGCTCGGTCGCGAGGTCGTTCGCTGGGCGCTGGGCCGATCCCGATCCCGCCGACGGCACCACCGCCGCTCCTGTTGCGCCACCGGCATGCGCGTTCATGCGCTCAGCCGCACGACGGCGTACTCGCGGCCTGCCTTGGTCTGGTACTTGTCGTAGCGCGGCTGGGTGGCGGCGATGTGCTCCCACGCCGCGGCCCGCTCGGCGCCTTCGAGCACGTGCGGCGTTACCGCGACGGCGTCGCTGGCGGGCAGCTGAACCCTCGCCTGATCGGGGTGAGCCATCAGGTTGAGGAACCAGTCGGGATGCCCGTTCTTGCCGCCGGAGGCGACGAGCAGCCAGGACCCGTCATGGCCGGGAAACCAGGTGATCGGAGTGTCGCGCGGCTGCCCGCTGCGCCGGCCGGCCGTGTGCAGGATCAGCACGTCCATGCCCATGAAGCTGCCCTTGCCGCCACGGATCTTGCGGTTCATCCGGTCGTTCATCTTGTGCTGCATCCAGCGAGAGAAGCCGCTGTGCGTGCGCTGTCGGGTGGTCATCTCGGTCGATCCTTTCGATGGCGGGGAGCCTCAGCCCCAGGCTCCGGCGATCTGGCGGGTGGTGGCGTTGAGCCGGTTGAACATGTTGGTCACGCCGATCATCAGCACGATCGAGGCGAGCTGCTTCTCGTCGAAGTAGCTGGCGGCGCTGTCCCAGATCTCGTCGGTGACCGCGTCGGGCCGGTCGGCCATCCGGGTGGCGGCTTCGGCGAGTTCGAGGGCGGCGCGCTCCTCTTCGGAGAAGAACGGAGCCTCGCGCCAGGCGACCACCGTGGCGAGGCGGTCTTCGCTCACGCCCGCTTTGCGCGCGGTGGTGGTGCCACCGTGCACGCAGGCGCTGCAACCGTTGATCTGGCTGACCCGCAGGTGCACCAGCTCCAGGATCTCGCTGTCCACACCACCGGTCTCCACTGCCTTCAGCACCTGCTGGATCGGGCCCATCGCGTCGGTGAGGACCATGGCGGGGTTCTTCATCCGGGACTGCATGTCGTTCTCCTTGTTCGTTGTTCTCCGCTGCTCGCGGGGTGACTCCATAACAGCCCGTCCGGCGGTGGAAAAGAATGGCTGTGGGACACTGTGGGACAGCGGAAAACGGCCCTGACCACCGACTTGTCGGTCGTGAGATTTCTGGTCCCGGCCGGGACAACGGGAGTGGTACACGGTGGTTGCGCAACAGCAGACGGCACGGGCCTACCCGCAGGACGAGCTCGCGGCGCGCCTGCGGCTGATCCAGGAACTGTCCGGCCGCGGCGTGCGCGCCCTGGCCCGCGATACCGGCCTGAGCTCGTCCTCGCTCTCGCGCTACCTCAGCGGCCAGACGGTGCCGCCGTGGCCCGCGGTGCTGGAGCTGTGCCGCCTGGTCAAGCGCGACCCGCGCCCGCTGCGTCCCCTGTGGGAGCGCGCGAACAGCCCGTTGCCCGCCCCGCCGAAGACCAGCCGCCAACCCGCCCCGCCGAGCCCGCCGGCCGATGCCCCACCGCCGCCGCGCAACGACCTGCCCCGCGACGTACCCGACTTCACCGGCCGCGAACAGGCACTGGCCGACGTGATCACGGCTGTTCGTCGCGACCGGGTGGTCGCCATCGACGGCATGGCCGGAGTCGGAAAGACCTCGCTCGCTGTGCACGCCGCGCATCAGCTCACCGCCGAATACCCCGACGCCCAGCTGTATCTCGATCTGCACGGCTTCACCGACGGCCGCCAACCGCTCGACCCCGACGCTGCCCTGCGCGCGCTGCTGGCCGCATTACAGGTCCCCTCGGAGAAGGTGCCCCAGGACGGAGCCGTCGAAATGCGCGCGGCCTGCTGGCGTTCGGAGCTGGCCCGGTTGCGCGCTGTCGTCGTGCTCGACAATGTTGCCGATGCCGCGCAGGTCAGGCATCTGTTGCCCGGTGCAGGGGAATCGGTCGCGATCATCACCAGCCGCAACCGGCTACTCGAACTCGACGAGGTCCCGCCGGTGACCCTCGATGTGCTCACCGCCGAGGAGAGCGCCGAATTGCTGGTGCGGGCCAGTGGCGACGCGCGCGTCGGCAGGCTCGCCAAGGAACCCGAACAAGCCGCCGAAGTGCTGCGCCTGTGCGGCAATCTGCCCTTGGCCTTGCGCCTGGCCGCCGCCCGGCTCCGGCATCGCCCGGGTTGGTCGGTCGGCATTCTCGTGGAGCGAATGGCCGAGGGCCCCAGCGAATTCGACACGGCGTTCGGCATGTCGGTCCGCCAGCTCAACCGCGAGCAGCGGCGTCTGTTCCGCCTGCTCGGCCTGATCCCCGGCTCCACGTTCACCGACTACGTCGCCGCCGCCGTGGCCGACGTGTCGCTGCGCAGCGCCCGCGCCATGCTCGAGGACCTTCTCGACGCGCACCTCGTTCAGCAACCGGCCGACGGCAGCTATCGCCTGCACGATCTGGTCCGCAGGCACGCCCGCCACGCCACCTTCGACCACGAGACCCCCGCCGACCGTGAACGCGCCCTGCACCGCGTCCTCGACTTCTACGTGCACACCGCGGCCGCCGCAGACAGCGCCATGCCGTTCCTGTCGCCCACCCGCCCCGTGTCGGCCGGTTCACCACCGAAAGAGTTGCCGCGGTTCCCCGGTCGCGATGCCGCGTTCTTCTGGTTCGTCTCCGAATACACCAACCTGATGGCCGTGTTCGACGCCGCTGTCGAAGCAGGCGCCGACATCCACGTCTGCGAACTTCCCCGCTTCATGCGGGCCTTCTTCGCCCGCCGCTGCGGCACCACGCATCTCAATGCTCTCTTCGAGCAATCCCTCACCGCCGCACACAATCTCGGCGACCCACGTCAGCTCGCCGAGGCGCACAGCGACCTCGGTTTCGCCCGCTACAACGCAGGCCGGATGAGCGAAGCGGCCGCCGCTTACGCCGCCGCAGCCCCGTTGGTCGCCGCGGCGGGCGACCCGTTGCCGCGGGCCGAACTGACGATGCGCTGCGCCCAATTGCGCTGGGACGAAGGCGATATCGAAGAGCCACTGGAACTGTTCCGCCAAGCCCACGACCTCTACGCCACGAGCGGCTGCCCCACGAGCGCCGCCGACGCCATCGCCGGCGAGGCCTGGGCAACCCTGCAGCTGGGACACCGCGACCGTGCGGCCCGATTGGCCCGCGACGCGCTCGCCCTCCATCCCTCCCAACAGGCCATGGTCACCCTGGGCGTGGCGATCGCCGCCGACGAGCCCGAACAAGCCCTCGCGCACCTGGACCGAGCCCTCACCCTCGCCCGCGAAGACGGCCACACACACAACGAAGCCTGGTGCCTCAACTGCCGAGGCGTCGCGCTGCGCGCTATGGGCCGCCACGAAGCGGCCCTCGACAGTCACCGAGAAGCCTTCACCCTGCTCGACAACCTCTTCGAACCCCACTGGAAGATCCACTTCCTCAACAGTTACGCCGAAACCTGCCGCCTCGCAGGCCTATCCGAACAGGCCGTGGAGCTCTACCGTCAAACCCTCACCCTCGCAGCGCAACTGGGCCACCGCTTCGAAGAAGCAACAGCCCATCAGGGCCTGGCCGACACCCTCGAGGAAACAGACCCGGCCGCCGCCACCGAACACCGCACAGCAGCCGAGTCCCTCTTCGCCGACATCACCCCATCGACTTCGCCCCATCCAGCGATTCCCGGATGATGTCGGCGTGGCCGGAGTGCTGGGCGGTCTCGGTCATGATGTGCATCAGCGTGCGGCGCGCGGTCCAGCGGCCACCGGGCTCGAACCACGGCGCCTCCGGCAGGGGCTGACTCACGTTCAGATCGGGCAGGGTGCGCACGACGTCGTCGGTTCGAGCGGCTACCTGCTCGTATTCGGCGAGGACCCCGGCCAGCGTTTCTCCGGGCAACATCTTGAAGATCTCACCCCA
Source organism: Nocardia sp. (assembly GCA_014360565.1). Classification (GTDB taxonomy): domain Bacteria; phylum Actinomycetota; class Actinomycetes; order Mycobacteriales; family Mycobacteriaceae; genus Nocardia. The sequence goes on along the minus strand of JACIXH010000121.1, from coordinate 9,992 downwards.
CTGGGCGATCTGTTCCTCGGTCATCGAGGCGAAGTCGGGAGCCTCGGCGGGTCCGTCGACGATGAAATTCGCCCAATTCGCCTCCACCGCGGCCACATGCTTGATCAGACCGCCCAGACACAGCTCACTGGCCGTGGTGCGCAGACCGGCCTGCTCGTCGGTGAGATCGCGGACGGTGAAGCGCAGGAAGTGCCGGTGCTTGGCGAGCATCTCGAGAATGTCGGTGCGTTCGGTGTCGAGCTGGGTGCTGGTGGTCATGTCCGGATCCTTTGCTTGTCGGTGTTGTGAAACCCAAGGTAGAACCCATTGCGGCCAGTTTCTGTCCGCGATTGCGAGATAATCGGAATATGGCCGATACGAGCGCACGCACCCTCCGACTGCTGTCGCTGCTGCAGACTCACCGCTACTGGCCCGGCACGGAACTCGCTGAGCGCCTGCGTGTTTCGGCCCGCACTTTGCGCCGCGACATCGACCGCCTGCGCGAACTCGGCTATCCGGTCGACGCCCGCCCCGGTGTCGACGGCGGCTACCAGCTGGCCGCGGGCGCCGCCCTGCCGCCGCTGGTCCTCGACGACGACGAAGCCGTCGCCATCACGGTCTGCCTGCAAGCCGGCTCGCAGGGCGCGGGCGACGGCCTGGCCGAACCGTCCATTCGCGCCCTCGCCAAATTGGTCACCGTGCTGCCCACCCGCCTGCGGCGCCGCGTCGACGCCCTACGCGCCATGACCGAATCCACCGCCTGGACCGCCGTCCCCCTGTCCGACGTCGACCCCGCCGTCCTCACCGACCTGGCCCTCACCTGCCGCCGCGAAGAACGCCTCACCTTCACCTACACCGCCGCGGACGGCCGAACCAGCACCCGAGAAGTAGAACCCCACCGCCTCGTCTCCCTGGGCCGGCGCTGGTACCTCGTCGCCTACGACCTCACCCGCCACGACTGGCGCACCTTCCGCGTAGACCGCCTCACCGCCTCCGCGACCACCGGCATTCGCTTCCGCCCCCGTACCCTCCCGGCTCCCGATGCCGCCACGTTCGTCCGAACCGCCATCGGCGCCCGCCGGTCCGGCTATACCGTCACCGCCGAAATAGAAGCCCCCGCCACCGACGTCCACACCCGAGTGGGCCGCTGGTGCACCGTCACCGCGCTCCCCGCCGACCGCACCCACATAGAAATGACCGCCGACGACCTCGCCTGGCCGATCCTGTTGTTGGGCAAGGTCGAAGCGGATTTCAAGGTGCTCGGTCCGCCGGAACTGGTTGCGCAGCTGCGGGAGTGGGGAGCCCGGTTCAGTCGCGTAGGAGCACCATGATGATCGGGCTGCCTCACGATGCTGACTTGCGGGCTGTCACCGAGCACGCGCCCGACCTGCCAGAGCACAACGACTTCCCGGCTGAACGACACCGGGCAGGCGCGCCCGCTCTGGCAGGGCGCTCGCGTGTGAATCAGTCGACGCTGCCGAAAACACCGCGCGGCAGAACGTGATGGAGCCATTTCCGCAACGGGTTCTGGCCCAGATGCAGGCCGTTGTCGTCGTCGTGCCATCCGCGATCGACGAATTCGACGGCCGTGGAGGTGGGCTCAGCCTGTGCCGAAGCGGTGCCGGCGACGCCGGCCAGGGGAGCGGCGATGATCGCCGCTGCCACGGCGATACGGGTGAGTGTCATCGGTGGATCCTTTCGAGCAGAAAACGTGACCCCACTCTTGCGCATCCGATGCGTGTTGTCTCGCCGCGAAGGCCGTTTGCGCGGGCAGACAGCTGGTGTGCGCCGCTGACACTCGTCGACAAGGGCGGTAGCCGTGGCACGGTCCCGCGGTTCACCCGAAACGGATGATGGCGCGCACCGGCGAAATCTGCAGTATCTGGATATGACTCGGGATCTCAGGCAAATCGCGTTCGACGTCTACCAGTACGCCTACCCGCTGGTGATCATGGATGCCACCATGCGGCAGGCCACCAATGTCGCTGATGCCGAGACCGAATATCTGCGGGCACCGGTGAACCAGTTCGCGCACGCCCGCTCGTTCCCCGCGGCCGACTCACGCGACGTCGTCCGTTTCAACTTCGACACCCTCTACTCGTTTGCCTGGGCGGACCTGCGCGAACAGCCTCTCGTCCTCACGGTGCCGGAGGGCAACGGCCGCTACTACCTGTGCCCGATCCTGGACATGTGGACCAACGACATCGCCGTGCCGGGCACCCGGACCACCGACGGGGCCGCGGGTGCCTTCGCCCTGATCGCACCAGGCTGGACCGGTCACGTTCCCGATGACGTCGAACCGATCGTCGCCACGACCCCGGTCGTGTGGATCATGGGCCGTACCCAGTGCAACGGCCCGGCCGACTTCGCCGCGGTCAATGCCTTCCAAGATCAGTTCACCCTCACTCCGCTCAACGCCTGGGGTAGCGACTACACACCTGCTCGCGACCTGCCGGTCGACCCGAGGCTGTCCGAGGCCGACCCGCAGTTCCAGGTCGACGCGCTGTCCGGCACCGAGCTGTTCATCCGCTTCGCCGAGCTGCTGAAAGTATTCCCGCTGCGCGCCGACGACTACCCGATCAAGGCGCGGATGAGCGCGCTCGGTCTGATCCCGGGTAAGGACTTCACTCCCGACACCGAACTGTCGGCGTTGATCGATGAGGCGGCCCGCGCTTCCCACGAGGACATCGTCACCACCACCAACCACGGTGGGATCGGTGCGTTCAGCGATGGCTGGGCCTGGTTCGAGAACAACATCGGCAACTACGGCGTCAATTATCGACCGCGGGCCGTTGTGGCCTGGGGTGGCCTGGGCGCCAACATGGTCGACGACGCGGTCTACTACAACAACATCGCCGATGCCGACGGCGATCCTACGGACGGCAGTCGCGACTACGTGCTGCACTTCGACAAAGACCAGATCCCGCCGACCGACGCGTTCTGGTCACTGACCATGTACGACGAGAAGGGATTCCAGATCCCCAATCCGCTGGATCGGTTCGCCCTGGGAGACCGTGATCCGCTGGCGTTCAACGCCGACGGTTCCCTCGACCTCTACATCCAGCACAAGACACCCGGCTCCGATCGTGAGCCCAATTGGCTTCCCGCACCGGCAGGCAGGTTTCTGGTCATGCTGCGTGTCTACTCCCCGGGACTGGAGATCGTTCGCGGCCGGTACCGCGTGCCGCCGGTGCGCAAGGCATGAGCCCAGCGGATCGCGACGATCCGGCCGGGAACGACTATCTGGACCGATAGCCCTGCGGTGGCTGACGCGGCTGCTGCCATTGTCCCTGCGGCGCACCGTAACCGCCGACCGCAGGCATGCCCGGTTGCTGCATCGGGAAGATCCCCGGCGCGACGGGCGGGCGCCCCCGGCCTTGTCCATTGCACCAGCGTCGTGTCGACGGCAGCACCGCCAGCAAGAAGGTGACCACCGGAAACACCATCGTCAACAGCGATACGGCCCAGGGGATGTCGACGTCGGCTCCGAGAATCAGATTGATACTGGAATTGCCGAGGATCGCTTCCAGTTGCCTGCTCAATGGAAGCCCATAGTCCATGAGCTGGACGACCGTCGACAGTGCTCCGAGTACATAGGCGCCGATCACGCCGAGGCAGCCCAGTATCACCAGCACGGGCCCTGCTTTGCGCCTGCGCAACAGCAGGCTCGCGCCCACGAGCAGCATGACCGCGGCGACCAGATCGATCACCAGCAACACCGCCGTCACCATCGACGCCCACTCCGGCAGGAGCCCCCAGGCGAGCCAGGGCGAGTCGAACCGCAGCGTGTTCACCACGTACATGACCACCCCGCCGAAGGCCGCGAGCCCACCGAGCAACGCCAGGATCGCCGCGGTCACCGCCGTTCCTCCGGTGGCTGGGCGCTGGGCGGGAGCGGGATACATGGGTGTCCTCCTGGAGATCGACTGCTCGAACTCCGATGTACCCATTCTGTCCCGCCCGCACGCGTCACCCGTTGCGGTAGCGCCCCTGCTGGCGCCGCTGATAGAACAGCAGATCCACCTCGACCGGTTCCACCAGCGCCGTGATTTCGGCCAACCTGGTGTCGTACCGGAGCTCGGTGATGCTCCGATGCAGATAGGCCCGCCGCTCCGGCCCCAACTGGGCCCAGATCGCCCCGACCCGAGCCCGTCCCCGCTCCCCGGACACCGCGACGAGGTCGAGTAAGGCAGGCCAGCAACCGGTTTCGGTCGCCAGCGCGGGCAACTCCGTCACCGTCGACTCCGACAGCAATGCCAGCGCGTACCCCACCGCGCTGCGCACCTCGTCGTCCACCCGCGCCATCAACGTGAACAGCCCGCGCCAACTCTGCGCGTCCCCCCGACCGTCCATCGGCGCGACCAGATCGACCCCCAGATCCGGATCATCGAACACCGGATTGCCCACCAAGGTCCACAGTCCCAACGGAGTGAGATACCCGACGAGGGTGAGAAATTCGGGCACCGCGCCGAGTGCGAGCACGTTGCGCACCAGCCGCGCGACATCACCGGGCTGCGCGCTGCCGAACAGAATGTCACCCACCCGCCGGATCACATCGGGCGCACACCGCGAAAACACCGACAGCGCAGCATGTTGCAGATCAGAAGAACCCATCAGCACGGTCTGCGTCATCCGTGGAATCCGCCGATGCGGCCCATCGAGCAGCTGGCGAACCACCGCGCTGAGCACCTCGACGTCATAGGAATACGCGGCCGAGAAGATCAACCCGGCGTCATCGCGCACCTCGGCCTCGACCGCGGCGATCAATTCCGGTGTGGCGCAGCTCAAGAACGGCCCCGCGGTCACATAGTCGCGCCGCCGCAACAACTCGTTGACGATCGCCACAATCGGCCCCGTCGCCATCTGATCGGCCAACTGCTCGATGGCCCGGGGATCGAGATAGGGCGCGCAATCCGCCGCATACCCCGCCTCGAGCATCGTCAACGTCTCGGCCGCCTTACCCGGATGATCCAGCCCCACCGACCCCGCCGCCCGCCCCGTCATCATCGGCGGAACCAGCTTCTGCACCAACGGAATCGAGATCGTCAACGGCACGAACGGCACCAGCGCACTGATCCGCCGAAACGTCTCGGTGTGCTGATCGAACAACACCCCCGAAATCTGCTGCTGCAACTCACGCAACCGATCGGCCCCCAGATAGCGCAGATGATCCAACCGCTGCGGATGAACATGCAACGTCCGAGCCAGCAGAATCAGCTGCGCCCGAGTAGTGAGGTCCGTCATCTGCCGCCGAACATGATCTTCTTCGTCACCCGGCGCAACGGCCGAGGCAACGCGGAGACCATCGAATCGATGGACTTGTCCAACGCGGCCGCCTCGAACGCACTGGCGGCCATCATCAACTCGAACAGATCCCGAGCCTCATCAGCAGGCAACTGCTCCAACGCGGGCAATGTCTCGGGCAAGCCACCTTCACGGTCACTTCTGACAGTCATGCGGCTCCTGGGTAACGCGATATCTACTCCGAGGGTCCCCTCTTCCGCTCGTGCGCGCTAGAACTTCGCCGAATCACTGTGCACGACAATGAAAATTTCTGCCTAGATACATGTGAACGGACGTACCACTTTCGGTGGTGGGTGGCTGCAATCCCGCTGGGAGTGGGGGAGCGGAGGGAGTGCAGGGGCACCCCGGTACCGCAAGGTACGGATGCACCCTTGACGCGAGGTCCGCCGGTCGGTCGCCGCTACGGTCATTTGGTGATGCACGCCCGCCGGGCATTACTCGGCAAGGGCCGGGACTGGGATTCTGCACAGAGTCAGGAACACCCAGGGAAGCCCTGGTATCCATGCCACCAACCACGGTGGAGCCGTCCGAGTCCGCCTTTACCGGCCGACTCTGTGTCATCGGAATGGTTGCAGCGGCCCCTCTGACGGGCGACGACTGCGCGAGTAAGGCGCATCACCCGCACAACTCGCCCGGGCGCACAGCGGCAAGGGGGAGATTGGCGGAGATGCCAGAATCATCGGTAGGCTCCTGCCTACGGCGTTGAGTCTGCTGGTACCAGATTCTCGCCCAGGGCCTCGGCGGTGTTGACGCACCTCCGGGGCCTGACTTGTGCGACGACCGTACCATAGCCGTCGGCTATCCAAGAAACGTCGTCAAATTCTCAGGCCACCGATCTTGTTCTGACACAGCCCTTTTCCACTCTCATGGAGCCTCGTGCGTGAGAATGCGGGCAGGGGCCGTACTACGACTTTTGTCCGTTCATGTCCGCAGCCCATTGACATCCCAAGGCCACGCCGTCGAGAATCCGTGCAGGACCTGCGCGAAAAGCGTTGTGTTCGAATGAAGTTCGAGCTGGGGGAGCGTCGCAGTGGCACGGATTGACGGCATGGTCGAGAACAACCAGCGGATCGTCCCGCAGAAGGCTGAGACGAGTGTCGACTGCGGATACCAAATCATCGAGGACGAAGACGGTGGTCGGATCGTGCACCTGACTACCCACGGTTCGAAGCATCGAGCTTCTCCGCCGAAAAGCAGCCAGTCGATGCAGTTCGGCCGAACGGTGGCCGAGACGTTGGTCGACATCTTGTGCGAAGCGTTCGATCTGTCGCAATCGGACAATCCAGGAGTGGAACCAGGATTGCGGACCGCCTACCTGGCGAACCCACAGCTGTTTCGCGAATTGATCGCAGCCGATGTCGAGGCGGCGGACGTCGTTGGATTGGCTCGCCGTCGCGCCCAGGTAGACCGTTTCCGGCTGTTGTTGAACGACGAAAGTGCATTTCAGGACGAGATCGACGCGCTACCTGGCAGCGGCGAGGAACAGGTTTGGCAGCGCTTCTTCGAGCAGAATCCCTGGATCCTCGGAGCATCGCTCGCGACCCAGTTGTTGACTTCTTGGGACGACAAGCGGCTGGAGCAGGTAGTTGCTGGCTATTCGATCGCCGACGTCGGCAAGCGCACCGACGCATTGCTGAGAACTTCAGGGCGAATCAGGTCCATGGCGTTCGTGGAGTTCAAGACCCATACGACGAACCTACTTTCAGCTGCGTCCTACCGTCCTGGAGTATGGAAGGCGTCGTCCGAGCTCGCTGGTGCCGTGGCGCAAGCGCAAGCCACTGTTCACCGGGCCTCAAAGGAGATCCAGGAGCGTCTCCAGTCGAAAGGCGGTGATGGTAGCGATATTCCGAACGACTGGACATACATGCTGCGGCCAAGGTCCTATGTCGTGGTCGGCCAACTGGGACAGTTCGTCGCCGAGACCGGGGGACACCATGAGCAGAAGGTCCGGTCGTTCGAGCTCTTTCGCCGCGAGCTCGCTACTCTCGAGGTAGTCACCTTCGATGAGTTGCTCGCCAAGGCCGAGTGGATGGTCGCGACGCCGTCGAGCGAGTAGCCCGACCTCGGTGTGCGGTCTTCGGATCCGCATGTAACGGCGCACAGTCCAGCACTGATCAAGCGGGAGAGTGTTCGACAACAACGGTGCAGGTGACTTGGGGTGGCAATGACGGAAGACTGGCAATTCGATGTGCCGACGGCAGGGCGGAAGTATCTACCGCCGGACGCTCGGTACATGGAGGCCTTGACCAGTCAGGGCTACGGGTTCGAAGCGGCCGTCGCCGACCTCGTGGACAACTCCATCGACGCGGGCGCGAAGGACGTGGTCATCCACTTCCTTCGCGATGGCGACGACCTGCTGAGCCTGCTCATCATCGATGACGGCGTCGGTATGACCGAGGACGAACTCGAAGTCGCAATGACCGTCGGCGGTCGGCGCGACTACGCCGCGGATTCTCTCGGCATGTTCGGCACCGGGCTGAAGTCCGCTTCGTTGAGTCAGGCCTCGTCCGTCACGGTCGTCAGCCGAACCAAGAAGACCCGGCCCGCAGGCCTGCAATGGGCAATGGAACGGGCGCGCGACGGCTTCCAGTGCGACATCGTGGAACCTCGGTATGCCCAGACGCTGATCGACCGCTACCACCAGTGCCCGATCGAGTGGCACGGGACCGTGGTTCGGTGGGACGGCGTGAAGGACTTTCCCCGCAGTGTCGGCAGCGCGCAGACCGGCCGCTATCTCGATCGCATGATCAACCGACTCGGGGCACATCTCGGGTTGCAGTTGCATCGCTTTCTCGCACGCGAGGACTTCAACATCACGATCGCGGTGGAGGATGTGCGGACAGGCACCGTCTACACCAACCTGGGCGTCGTCGGCCTGAATCCGTTCGGGTATCCGGTCACGGGTCACCGCGACTATCCGCGTGCCTTTGTCGCCGATCTCGACTCGATCGGAAGAGTACACCTCACCGCGCATATTTGGACTCCGCGTTCATCGGTGAGCGAGTACAAGGCGGTGGGGAGCGTGCTCGACCGCCAAGGCTTCTACTTCTACCGCCACGGTCGGGTCGTGCAGGCCGGCGGCTGGAACAACTACCGGCAGCCCGAACAACACCTCTCGTTGGCGCGAATCGACGTCGACCTCCCGAGCATGTGCGGCGACGTGTTCCGGCTGACAGTCAAGAAGGAGGGCGTCGAGGTCTCACCCGAGTTCGTTTCGGCAATCGAGACTGCGACCGACGACTCCGGTCGTTCGTTCGCCGACTACATCAACGATGCTCAGATGGTCTATCGCGAAGCGCGGCAACGATCAGGCTCGACACGCAAGTCCGTGATCCCGCCCGGACGTGGATTCGCGCGTGCCGTCAAAGAGACGATCAATGACGAGCTTCCGCAGATCCCCGGCGAAGATCCCATCGGCATCGAGTGGCGTCAACTGCCCGACGACGTATTTTTCGACATCGACAACGAGACCCGGACGATTATGCTCAACAAGCGATTTCGGTCCGCCATGCTGGGCGGGCGTAATGGCAGCCTCAACGATGCACCGATGCTCAAGGCGCTCATGTTCTTTCTGCTTCACGATGTGTTCGGCAAAGAACGCAGCGGCTCACGTATCAAGGACAACCTCGCGCTGTGGCAGTCAGTGCTTATTTCGGCTGCCCGCGTCGAGCGTGACCAGGCAGGGCTGTAGAACATGATGGGAACCCCGATGTCGCAAGCTGATTCGACTCGGCTCGATCTACACCGGGCAGTGCTCGCCGACCTGGCGGGCAGCAAACCGAAGAGTCTCGCTCGGGCGATGAGCTACCAGGCATACGACTTGCCCGGTGCTCAACACTCGGCCAATGAAGACGATTTCCGGACTGCCCTGCTCGCAGCCGGTCCCAGCGATCAGTTGGTCGATATGTGGCGAAAGCAGCTGACACACTGGGATTTTGCGGAGCGGCAGCTCTGGTCGGCATCCGAACCGCGAACTGAGCAGCGGCGCAACGATATCTACGACCTTCTCGATCTCGAGCCGGGCACTCGGAAACTGTTGGAAGCCTGTGCGCCGGTGATGAAGACGCCGCCACCCGTTGTGATCAGCGAGCAATTCGAGCCCTGGTATCGCACGACCACGAAGTACGGCCGCGAATGGTACTGGCCCGCCTACCGGAATCTGTTGTCCACCAAAGGCTGGTCAGATGATGCGGTCGCTGGCATGGATATGGCGACCGACAGTGTCGTGGAACGACTGTCGGATCCGTCTCGCCCCGAGGCCTTCCAATCGAAGGGCCTTGTCGTCGGCTACGTCCAGTCGGGGAAGACCGCAAACTTCACCGGCGTGATCGCCAAGGCGGTGGACGCGGGTTACCGGCTGGTCATTGTGCTAGGCGGCACCTTGAATCTGCTTCGCGCCCAGACGCAGCGGCGCCTCGATATGGAGTTGGTGGGTTGGGAGAACATCCTCCGAGGTGCCAGCGAATTCGAATCGGACTATGCCGACGACCCAGCGTGGAATCAGGGAAAGTTCATCAAATTCGGCAGTCAGCCCGCAGCTCTGGGTGCGTTCGACATCGTTCGGATGACGACCCGCGACGACGACTACAAGAGTCTCCGTCAGGGGATCGTCGCGCTCGAGTTCGAGAAGCAGCAACCCGCATTGCCACTCTATGACCCCGCGAACCTGCACCGTTCGTCTGCGCGACTGATGGTGGTGAAGAAGAACA
>JACIXH010000120.1 GCA_014360565.1 Nocardia sp. | reverse complement strand
AGCAGCGCCGGGCCGGGTTGCGCGCCGTCTTCGACGGCTTCCGCTACCTCGCGGGCCAGCGCATCCTGCTCGCGTCGTTCGTCGTCGACCTGATCGCCATGGCGTTCGGCATGGCCCGCGCGCTGTATCCGCAGATCGCGCACGAGACTTTTCACGATCCGGTCGAGGGTGGCGTAGCGCTCGGGCTGCTGTTCGCGGCGATGGCCGGCGGATCGGTGCTGGGCGGGGTGTTCTCCGGGTGGATTCCGCGGGTGCGCAGGCAGGGGCTCGCGGTGCTCGTGTGCATCGCGCTGTGGGGTGCGTCGATGGCCGGGTTCGGGCTGGCGGTTGGGTTGGCCGGGCACTGGTTCGGGCTCGGTGTGTGGCTGGGGATCGCGGTGGTGTGCCTGGCGCTCGGCGGCGCGGCCGATATGGTCTCGGCGGCCTTTCGCACGGCGATGTTGCTCAATGTGTCCACCGACGAGATGCGCGGGCGGTTGCAGGGCGTGTTCATCGTGGTCGTCGCAGGTGGGCCGCGGATCGGTGATGTTGCCCACGGTTTCGCGGCGGCGAGCATGGGTACTGCTGTAGCTGCTGCCGGTGGCGGCGTACTTGTGGTGATCGGCGTGGTGCTCGCCGCGCTGGCCTTCCCGGCTTTCGTACGTTACCGGGTAGTAGGCGCGCACTCCGCGCCGGTCGTGAATTGACTTGTGCGGCAAGGGGATTCGTCGATCGAGTGCGGGCGTCGCGTAACCGTTCGGTACTGCCGGGGTAAACCCGCGGAAAAGGGGATCGGCGCAGGTCCCCGGCCCCGCGCCGACCTCACCGCCGTACTCGGCCGGTGTGAGAACCGGACAGGACAACCCTGATTGCTTGTCCTGACCGAACAACAGCTAGCGTTAGCGCAAGCGCACCAGTGCCGACCGCATCGGTGCCTACGGTTCTAGCCTGAGAGGGATCCTTCCGTGCCCGCTGAGAACATCACCAACGTCACCGAAGACGCCAAAGCGGGGCTGTATTACCCCGGTGGCGAGTTCCCGATCTCGGTCACCAAGGCCGCGGAGGGTAACGACGGGCTCGACTTGGGCAAGCTGCTGGCCAGCACCGGTTACGTCACCTACGACCCCGGTTTCATGAACACCGCGTCGACCAAGTCGGCGATCACCTACATCGACGGTGAAGCGGGCATCCTGCGCTACCGCGGTTACCCGATCGACCAGCTGGCGGGCCGCTCGACCTTCATCGAGGTCAGCTACCTGCTCATCTACGGTGAGCTGCCCACCCAGGCCCAGCTCGACGACTTCACCGATCGCATCCGCCGCCACACCCTGCTGCACGAGGACCTGAAGCGGTTCTTCGACGGCTTCCCGCGCAACGCGCACCCCATGCCGGTGCTGTCGTCCGCGGTGAACGCGCTGTCGGCCTACTACCAGGACTCGCTGGACCCGCGCGATCCCGAGCAGGTCGAGCTGTCGACCATCCGCCTGCTGGCGAAGCTGCCCACCATCGCGGCCTACTCGTACAAGAAGTCGGTCGGTCAGCCGTTCCTCTACCCCGACAACTCGCTGTCGCTGGTCGAGAACTTCCTGCGGATGACCTTCGGCTTCCCGGCCGAGCCCTACGAGGTCGACCCCGAGGTCGCCGCCGCGCTCGACATGCTGCTGATCCTGCACGCCGATCACGAGCAGAACTGCTCCACCTCGACGGTGCGCCTGGTCGGCTCCTCCGACGCCAACCTGTTCACCTCGGTGTCCGGTGGCATCAACGCGCTCTGGGGCCCGCTGCACGGCGGCGCCAACCAGGCCGTGCTCGAGATGCTCGACGAGATCAAGGCCAACGGCGGCGACGTCAAGGAATTCATCCGCAAGGTCAAGAACAAGGAAGACGGCGTGAAGCTCATGGGCTTCGGGCACCGCGTCTACCGCAACTACGACCCGCGCGCGACGCTGGTCAAGCAGGCCGCCGACAAGATCCTGTCGAAGATCGGCGGCGACGACCAGCTGCTCGACATCGCCAAGCAGCTCGAAGAGGCCGCACTCACCGACGACTACTTCGTCTCGCGTCGGCTGTACCCGAACGTCGACTTCTACACCGGCGTCATCTACCGCGCGATGGGCTTCCCGACGCGCATGTTCACCGTGCTGTTCGCGATGGGCCGGCTGCCGGGCTGGATCGCGCACTGGCGCGAGATGCACTCCGAGCCGCTCAAGATCGGCCGCCCGCGCCAGATCTACACCGGTTACGGTGAACGCGACTACCGCGCGATCGACAACCGCTAGTTTCGATCAGCTGTTGTTGGACACTTTGTTGGGTAAAGCAATCTATCGAAGGGGATAGCCCGCATGACCAAGCCGGAGATCGAATTCCAGGAGGGCCCCGCGCCCACCGAGCTCGTCATTACCGACCTCATCGAGGGCGAAGGCAAGGAAGCGGTGCCCGGCGGCACCGTCGAGGTGCACTACGTCGGCGTCGAGTTCGACAGCGGCGAGCAGTTCGACTCCTCCTGGGACCGCGGCGAGTCCATCACCTTCCCGCTGCGCGGCCTGATCCAGGGCTGGCAGGACGGCATCCCCGGCATGAAGGTCGGCGGCCGCCGTCAGTTGGTCATCCCACCGGAGCTCGCCTACGGTCCCGCCGGGTCGGGCCATGCGCTCTCCGGCAAGACCCTGGTCTTCGTGATCGACCTGCTCAACGCGAACTGATCCGAGCGCATTTCGGCCCGTGCCTCCTGTGGAGGTGCGGGCCGTTGCCGTTTCCGGGGTAAGGGTTCGCCCCGCACGCGCCGGGGGGTAATGTGCCCCGCGTATGACGGAGCCCCTGTGGCTCCCGTGTGATTCGTTTCCGATGCGTTGTCCATGACAGTGACTTGTTCGATTCGCCCGGGGCCGGGTTCTTCGGGAGTTTCGGGAGGGAGATTCTCGATCATGTTCCAACACAAGGTTGTTCGCCGCGCACTCGCCGTGGCCCTGCCCATCGCCGTGGCGGTGAGCGTGGCCGGCGTCGCGTCTGCGGAGGCCGACCAGCAGACGCGGTACGCGGCGGGATTGTCGAGTGCGGGGGAGGGGTATCGCACCACGGTCGCGCCGGACCTGCGCGCTGTCACCGCCTCGGTGGAAGAGGGCAGGTTCCTGCTCGCGCCCGACCTGGGCCGGGTGGTCGTGGAGTCGGCGACCGGCACGCCGATCGGGGAGATCCCCACCTCGTTCACGACGGTCAGCGGCAATGTGATCGCCATGGCGACCGAGATCGCGGCCGACGGCCGGAGCATCACGGTGACGCCGCGGCCCTCCGCGGCAGCGAGCGACGAGCTGAAGACCATCGCGACCACGCCCACCGCGCAATTCCCCGATCCGGTCCAGAACGCCGCCGCGATCGGCGCGGGCATCGGTGCGATCGTCGCTGCCGTGGTGTGCATTCCGATGATCACCACGATGATCCTCTACCTGCCGTGTGTCGGCTTGGTGGGTCTGCCGAACGCGTTGATCGGCGCCTTGATCGGCGCGGTGGTCGGGTTGGCCGCGCCGGATATCATCCCGCAGGTCTTGCCCTGAGCTGAAAACTGTTGCGGCCCGGTCGATATCGACCGGGCCGCAGTGCGTTCACTCCCGCACGACTTCCACGGGGTCGGTGAGAGCCAGGGCCAGCGCGGACTGCTGGGACTGGCCGCGCGGGGGCAGGGCTTCGAGTGCCTTGCCGGTTTGGGTGTTGAGGTTGCCGACGATGTTCTGTAGTGCGCCGACGCCGCCGGTGAGTTGTTCGACGGCCGAGACGAGCTGGGCGCCGCCCTGTTCGGCGAGGGTCGGCAGGCCCTTGGCGAGTTCGGCGCCCTGGGTGAGCTGGTCGCGGGCGCTGTTGAGCCGGGCCACGACGGTGCGCAGGAGGGTGCCGAGGTCGGTGTTGGGATCTACTGCGGCACCGGTCAATTCGCTGAGACCGTCGAGCTGGGTGCCCGCCTGGTGTGACACTACGCGCAGTGCTTGAAGTTTGGTGATGATCTCGGCGAGTTGGGGGTCACCGGCGAAGGGCAGGGCTTGCAGGAGCGGAAGGATCTGGTCCAGGCCGGAGCCGAGCGCGGCGGCACTGCCCTGCACTCCCGCGATGGTGACGCCGGTGGCGCCGAGGGCGTCGGCCAGTTGGTTCGCCTGCTTAGCCGCGCCGTCGACCGTTTGATCGAGGAGCGCGATGGCCGAGGTGAGCTGGCCCGCACCCTCTTTCGCGTAGTCGAGGAAGCCGAGCAACTCCTCTGCGCCACCGCTGAACTGGTCGGCGCCGTCCGCTGCCGCGTTCACGCCCGCGCTGAGCAGCTGGGCGGTGAACTGCACGGAGGTCATCTGATTGCGTGCCTGCGAGACGGCGGCGAGCGCGGCATCGACGCCGGACGCGCCGATCCGGTGGGTCACCGCGTCGACCGCGCCGTTCACGGTGTTCAGGTCGGCGCCGTCATGGGTGGTGACGGTGACCTTGGCGCGCTTGGGTTCCGCGGTGGCCAGGGTGGCCATCGACGCGGTGAGGTCGGCGGGCAGGGTGATCACGGCGGCATAGTCGCCCGCATCGATCTCGCCGGGTCCGGCGACCGTCCACTCGTAGCCGCCCGCGTCTCGTACGGCCTTGGACACGCGCTCACCGGTAGGACCGGAGTCGGCGTTGACGAGTGCGATGCCGGTCGGTGCGGCATCGGTGCCTGCGCAGGCGACGGCACCGCCCGCCAGCGCGAGGGCGGTGACGAAGCAGAGCAGACGAGCGCGTTTGTCGATCACACCGCGACCGTAACCGTGGACTGGGTTGCCGGTTGTGGGAGATGTCTGAGAGTTCGTTGAGAAGGCGGTGGTCGCCGATAGCTGCGGGGATGCCTGAGCAGCTGCGAGCGCGTTCGCCCATCGATAGCTACCTGATCAAACTATGCCTTGTGTCACAACATGTTTCGCAAACAGCTGATGGTTCGGTACAACTCTCGAGTCAATCGACATCGAGATTTTTTCGATTCGTCCGGGGGGTTCGGGGATTCTTCGGAAGCATCGGGAGGGAGAACCGAACATGTTCAGCCACACCATCACTCGCGCAGGTCGCCGCGCGGCCTTCGCCGCACTGCCGCTCGCCGTCGCCGCCTCGCTCGTCACCACGGGCACCGCGGTCGCCGACGTCGCCGTCGAACGTCAGGCCGAGATCGCGACCGCGCTGGGTAGTGAAGGCGTTACCGAGGGCGTCGGCTACAAGACCGTCGTCTCGCCCGACCTGCGCACCATCTCCGCGACCGTCGACAACGGCACCTTCGTGCTCTCGCCCGATTCCACCAACGTCGCCGTCATCTCCGCCACCGGCGCCAAGGTCAGCGAGCTTCCGCTGATGCTGGCCACCACCGGCGGCAACAACGTCGCACTGGCTTCGGTCATCTCCGAGGACGGTCGCACGCTGCAGATCGCCCCGCAGCTGTCGGCCGCCACCACCACCGAGCTGAAGAACATCGCCACCAACCCCGAGGCGGGCAACCACGACCCCGTCCAGAACGGTGCGGCCGCCGGTGCCACCATCGGCTTCCTGACCGCGGCGATCCTGTGCATCCCCGCACTGGCCGCGTTCATCATCGGCTACTTCTTCTGCGCGTTCACCTCGGGCGTCTCCTTCGCGATCACCGGCGCGGTGCTCGGCGCGGTCATCGGCCTGGTCATCCCGGAGTCGATCCCGCAGGTTCTCCCCTGATTTCTGCTTCAGTCGCCAGAGGTTAACTGTGCGGTAGTCTCGCGAGTGTCTTCACCCCGTGCCGGTCAGGCGCGGAACTCACGAGAGTGGAGGTTCGATGTCCGACACCGATGATGTCAAAGCCAAGGTCAAGGCCGAGGGCGAGAAGATCGAGGCGGAAGCGAAGAAGGCAGCGGCCAACGTGAAGGAAGCTGCCGAGCGCGCGGCGGGCAAAGTGAAGGACGCCTTCAAGAGCGACAAGTAGCAGCGAGCACGGCCCCGCACCCACGAACAGCTCGGGTGCGGGGCTTTTGCGTCGGTTAGCGGGCCGGACGGACCGGCAGGTCGATGACCAGCCGGGCACCGCCGAGCGGACTGTCTTCGAAGTACGCCAGCCCGCCGTGCAGCTGAGCCTGCTGGGCGACCAGCGCCAGGCCGAGCCCTGAGCCGCCCTTGGTCGCGTTGGTGCCACGCGCGAACCGCGCGAAGACGGCCTCGCGTTCTCCTGGCGCGACGCCGGTGCCGTTGTCGTCGACGGCGATGACGATGCGACCGTGCGGTGTGCGGCGCGCCGAGACCACCGCGGTGGTGGCGCCGCCGTGCTTCACCGAATTGGTGAGTGCGTTGTCGACGGCAAGGCGCAGGCCGGCGGGTAGACCGCGGGTCACCAGTTCGGCGTCGGTGTCGATGTGTACCGACAAGCCGGGGTTGTGGCGCATCGCGTCGTGGGCGGCCTGGTCGCACAGGTCGGCGACATCGGTGGGGACGTGGTCGGCCTCGGCGGTGAGATCGCCACGGGCGAGGCGTTCCAGCGCCGACAGCGTGGTCTCCACCCTGGTCTCGGTGCGGGCGAGGTCGTCGAGGATCTCGCGACGCTGATCGTCGGTGAGGTCGAGCGTGCGCAGGACCTCGAGATCGGTGCGGATCGCGGTGAGCGGGGTGCGCAGTTCGTGCGCGGAGACGGCGGCGAAGTCGCGAGCCGTCTCCAGGGCGGCGGCGGTCTCGGCCTGCGCCTGGTCGACGCGGGCCAGCATCGTGTTCACCGCCTCGGCCAGCTTCACCGCCTCGTCGACACCGGAACCGTCCACCGGGTGGGCGGGATCGCCCGGCTCGCCGACGGCGGACACCTGCCTGGTGAGCTTCACGATCGGCCCGACCGCGCGCCCGGCGAGCAACCAGCCGAGCGCCGCCGCGGCAGCCACCGCGATCGCCGCGCCCGCGAGCACCCAGCGCTGCTGGTCGTCGGTGGCCTTGGCGGCCTCGGTGGTCGGAATCGCCAGGGAGACAGTGCGACCAGCGGGCTGGTTCTCGGTGGTGGTGAGCACCCGATACGGCTGGTCGTGCAGTTCGACCGTCTGTGAACCGGGCGGCAGATCCGGTAGCTGGGTCGAGCTCGACGCGGTCACCTGACCGTTGTCGCGCACCGTGAGCGCCATGGTGTTCTGCAGGCCGGTCAGATTCACGAAACCGGTCGCCAGCACCGGCTCGATCAGCACGATGCGCGAAGCGATTTCCAGTTGCTGGTCGGTCTGGGTGACATTGTTGCGTTCGATAGCCTGGAAACCCACGAAAGCGGCGATCGTGACGATGAGGACAGCGCCTGTCGCAGCCGCCCCCGCGACTCGTGTTCGAAGCGAAAACGATTGTCTGCGACTATGTTTCAGTGACCACTTCGGGCTCATTTCGATTCCCGGAGTACGAAACCCACCCCGCGAATCGTGTGCAAAATCCTTGGCGTGTCATCTATTTCGAGTTTCCGCCGCAGGTATCCGACGAACACGTCCACGACATTCGTATCCGCTATGAAATCGTAGCCCCACACCAATTCCAGCAGTCGTTCCCGCGTCAGCACCACACCGGCGTTGCGGGCCAAGGTGGACAGCAATTCGAATTCTCTTTTGGTGAGCTCGATTTCGCGCCCGTGCAGTAGCGCGCGATAGCCCGCGACATCGACTGTCAGTGGACCCACGGTCAACGCTCCGGGCGCCACGGGGTCGATCGTGTCGGTACGGCGGCGCAGCAGTGCCTTGATCCTGGCCACCAGTTCGGCGAGCTCGAACGGCTTGACCAGATAGTCGTCGGCGCCCGACTCGAGGCCGGCTATCCGATCGTCCACCGAGGCGCGGGCGCTGAGGACGCAGATGGGCACGTCGTTGCCCATCGCGCGCAAGGCGGTGACCACGCCCGCGCCGTCGAGGACCGGCATGTTCATATCGAGGACCACCGCGTCGGGTGCCTGCTCGGCGACGGCACGCAGCGCGGCGCCGCCGTCGCGCGCGACCAGCACCCGGAAGCCGGACAGCCGCAGGCCCCGTTCGACCGAGGCGAGAACGTCCTCGTCGTCATCGACGACGAGGACCGTGGAGGTAGTCACCCTGCGAGCTTATATTTCGGGCGGCCGACGGGCCGCGCGGTCCAGGCCTGTCGGCCGCTGCGGGGCACGAGATCTCGGATGATTACGACGGCGGGGAAACCGGGTTGCTGTCGGCTTCGGAAACCGGGGCCTGGCTCCCGAGCGGGGGGTTGGCGAGGATGCGGTCGGCGAGGGCCGTGAGCACGTGCGGGTCCTCGATGGTGGCGGGGGTTTCGACCTGTTCACCGGCGGTGAGCTGGCGGATCGTCTTGCGCAGGATCTTGCCGGAGCGAGTTTTCGGCAGGCCGGTGACGATGATCGAGTCGTGCAGGGTGGCGATCGCACCGATCTGTTCGCGTACCCGTTCGTCGAGCTCGCCGCGCAACTGCTGCTGGTCGATCTCGACACCCTGCTTGAGCACCACATACGCCAGCGGGAGGCTGCCCTTGAGCTCGTCGGGCATGCCGATCACCGCGCACTCGGCGATGGCTTCGTGCCCGGCGATGGCGGCTTCGATGCTGCCCGCCGACAAGCGGTGCCCGGCGATGTTGATCACGTCGTCGCTGCGGCCGAGGACGTAGAGGTAGCCGTCCTCGTCGAAGTAGCCGGAGTCGCCGGTGAGGTAGTGGCCGGGGAAGGCCGACAGGTACGAGCGGATGAAGCGATCGCGGTCGCGCCACAGCCCGGTCAGGCAGCCGGGCGGCAGCGGCAGCCCGATGACGATATTGCCCTCGGTCCCCGCCGGGACCGCGTTGCCGTTCGCGTCGAGCACGCGCAGCCGGTAGCCCGGCACCGGCACACTCGCCGAACCGGATTTCACGGGCAGTTCCTGAAGGCCGAGTGGGTCGGCGCAGATGGGCCAGCCGGTCTCGGTCTGCCACCAGTGGTCGATCACCGGAATACCGGGATAGTCGGCGAGCAGGGTTTCGCCGGCCCAGTCGAAGGTGGCCGGGTCGAGGCGTTCGCCCGCGCAGAACAGCGCACGGAGCCGGGACAGGTCGTGACGATGGGCGGCGGTGGCCGCTGGGTCGGCGCGACGGATCGCGCGCAGCGCCGTCGGCGCGGTGAACAGCACCCGCACGTTGTGCTCGTCGACGATCCGCCAGAACGCCCCGGCATCCGGGGTGCCGACGGGTTTGCCCTCGTAGAGCACCGTCGTCGCGCCGACGAGCAGGGGTGCGTAGACGATGTAGGAGTGGCCGACGACCCAGCCCACATCGGAGGCGGCCCAGAACACCTGACCAGGGCCGACGTCGTAGATATTGCGCATCGACCAGGCCAGCGCGACCGCGTGCCCGCCGTTGTCGCGCACCACGCCCTTCGGCTTGCCGGTGGTGCCGGAGGTATAGAGGATGTAGAGCGGGTCGGTGGCGGCCACCGAGACCGGATCCGCGGGCGCCGCGCCGTCGACCGTGGCATCCCAATCGACCCAGCGGGCGGCGACCGTCTGCTCCGAGGACGGCAGCACATCGGTGGCGGGCAGGGCGGCAGGGAACTCGATCGTCGTGAACTCCGGGCGCTGCTTGACGATCACCGTGCGTACCGAGGCGGTCTCGGCGAGATCGAGCGCGGCCATCACGATCGGCGGGTACTCGATGCGGCGGTTGGGTTCGAGCCCGCCGGAAGCGGTGATGATCAGGACCGGCTCGGCGTCGTCGATCCGGGCGGCCAGTTCGGGCGCGGCGAACCCGCCGAACACCACCGAGTGCACCGCGCCGATACGCGCGCAGGCGAGCATCGAGATCAGCGCTTCGGGGATCATCGGCAGATAGATCACCACCCGATCACCGGCCACCACACCGAGATCGCGCATAGCCCCGGCGAACTCGGCGACTTTGTCGAGCAATTCGGCGTAGGTGTAAATCGTGGTGGTGTCCGTCATAGCGGAGACATATATGAGGGCCGGTTGATCGGCGTGTCCACCCTGGTCGACAGTGCCTGCCCGAACATGCCGGTCGAGTGCATTCACACACGTATTGAGACGGGCGTCCGGGAACCAGCGGGCCGACCGCTTGTCGGCGGCATCCACGATCTGCTGTGGTTCTACATCCCACTCGATGCTCTGAGCTGCGGCGGACCAGAAGTCGGCTGGGTCGACCAAGCTGGTCTGATAGACCGGCCGGTACTCGTGTTCGGTGTCCAACCCCGTGACTCCCTAGCCTCGCTTCGATGTCCGCTCGATAGATCCTGATGATTGTGGCAGACTTCACGCGACACCCGAGCGGGTGCCGCGACCTTTGGTTTTGCCTACAACAGGCTGGTCATCGAGCGGACCTCGACCGGGAGTCAACCAAGAAGTTATTGATCCGTTAGAATCCGATGTCACTTATTCGGGCAGTCGTAGACGCAATTTCTCGGCCAGCCGTAGTTCTCGGCCAGCAGCCACTGGCGAGCCACCATCGCGCCTGTGGAGGTTCGCCTCAGGCGCACGGTACGAGGCCAGTTTGGAAAGTGAGTGGGAGATGCGTGACGCCGCTAGGTCCGGCAGCAAACGCTGGGCGCTCGGCAACTGGGACCTGCGTTGGAAGGTTACGGCTGTGCTTGCCGTGCCACTCGCGGTCGCGGTCGGGCTCGGCGTGTCGAGAATTACCTCCGAGTTCTCGGAGGCCAACCGGCTCTCCAGTATCCAAGAGCAGGTAGACACGATTCCGTCGGTTACCGCGCTGAGTGCTGCCACCGCGAAGGTGGCGGGCAGCCAGCTGGTGCCTGCCGGTCCGGGGGTCACCCTGGTCACCGACAAGGACCTCTCCGATCTGGACGCCGCGGTCTCCGTGGCCGAGGGGTCGCTCGAGCGGCTCACCGATCTGCAGACCGCGCATGTCGCGCTCGAGCGCATGGTCAAGCAGGCCAAGAACGTGCGCGCGCAGGGCAAGGCGCTGTCGTCGTCCGCCGAGCCGGTGCTGGCCGGGGTCGAGCAGATGACCCAGGACAGCGTCAGCATCGTCGAAACCACCATCGCTCAGGTGAGCGATCCGGTGATGGACACGGCCAAGCTGCGCCTGGTCGACTCGCTCAACACGCGTTCGGTGCTCGTCGACGAGCTCGCCGGGCTCTCCGAGCTGCTGCGTGGCCTCGACACGGGAACGCAGAACTTCCTCACCGGAGTCGCGACCGAGCGCCATCTGCTCGATGTGCTGTCCAACCGCTTCCCCGACGGTGATCGGGTGATCGCCGACCTCAAGGCGCAGGCCGATGTCCGGCAGAACCTGATCAGCGGTCCCGAGGTGGCGGCGGGCAAGCTGCCCGTCGGCGACATGCGTACCTCGCTCTACAACAGCCTCGTCGCCTACGAGGGTGTCGTGAACGAGGCCACCAAGGCCATCGAGGTCTCGATGGACGAGCTCACCACCTCGGCCGCCACCGGCGCCTGGACCTATACCGGTGTCGTCATCGCGACGATCCTGGCCGCCTTGCTGCTGGCCGTGTTCGTCGCCCGCTCGATGATCGTGCCGCTGCACCGCCTTCGCCTCGCCGCGCTGCGCGTCGCCGAATCCGATCTGCCTCACGAGGTCGCCCAGCTCCGCAACGGCGCCGCGCCCGAGGACGTGCCGCTCGAACCGATGCCGGTGCGCTCCGACGAGGAGATCGGCCAGCTCGCCCGCGCCGTCGACGACATCCACGGTCAGGCGCTGCGTCTGGCCAGCGACCAGGCGCAGATGCGTTCACAGGTCAACGACATGTTCGAGACACTGGCGCGGCGGTCCAAGTCGCTCGTCGACCATCAGCTCACCCTCATCGAGGCGATGGAGTACGACGAGAAGGACCCGCGCCTGCTCGAGAACCTCTTCCGGCTCGACCACCTCGCCGCGCGTATGCGCCGCAACGGTGACAACCTGCTCATTCTCGCCGGTACCAAGCAGCGCCGCACCAAGTCCGCCCCGGTCGAGATCGCCGACGTCCTGCGCGCCGCGATCTCCGAGGTCGAGGACTACGAGCGGGTCAAGCTCGGCGCCACGCCGCGTGGCTCGCTGGTCGAACCGGCCGCCTCCGATATGGCGCACCTGTTCGCCGAGCTGCTCGACAACGCGCTGCGGGCCTCCCCGCCGGAGACCGACGTCAAGTTCACCTTCGCCCAGGCACACGACCAGGGTCTGCTGATCGAGGTCGCCGACCGCGGCATCGGTATGCCGCCCGCGGAGATGTCGGAGATCAACCATCGGCTCGGCCAGACCGCCGAGCCCGGTCCCGACACCGCCCGCCACATGGGTCTGTTCGTGGTCGGCCGCCTGGCCGAGCGGCACGGTCTCACCGTGCGTCTGCGCCCGACCTTCGATACCGCCCGCGATCCCGGCGTCACCGTCACCGTGCACGTGCCGGTCGGCCTGATCGTCTCGGGTGCCGGCGGCACGGTGATCCCACCGCAGCAGTTGCAGAAGCAGCAGCCCGGTCCGGCGCAGCAGGCGCAGCAGCAGCCACAGCCACAGCCGCAGAGCACCATGCAGACCCGCGCGATCACCCGTACCCCGGGTGGCAACGTGATGGTCACTGTGGATCCCGGCGTCAGCGGACCTACCCCGGCGGGTGCCGGTGGCGGGTTGCCGCAGCGTCGGCCGGGCAACTCGATGGCCTCGGGAATGGCACAGGACGCCACCGAACAGTCGTCGCCGTCGCTGCGTCCGCCCGTACCGGGCCAGGCGAACGTGCCCCAGCGGGGCAAGCTCGCCGCGGCGAACCTGCCCAAGCGCAATCTGGCACCGGGTGGCCCGCCGCGTCCGCCCGCCGGGCCGGGTCAGCAGGGTCCGGGTGAACAGAAGCCGCAGCAGACCGGTGGTGGGCTGCCGCAGCGTCAGCCGGGTGCCAGCGGCGCGCCGTCTCGAGATGGCGCACCCGCGCAGCCGCCGCGTGATCAGGCACTGCCCCAGCGCGATCCGGCACAGCCACAGCGAGATCAGGCACAGCCACAGCGGGGGAGTACACCCGGTGGTCTGCCGCAGCGTTCGCCGGGTGCCAACGGTGCCCCCCAGCGTGACCCGTCCGTCGGTCTGCCGCAGCGTGATCCCTCACCGCGGCTGCCGCAGCGTGACCCGTCCAGTGGTCTGCCGCAGCGTGATCCGTCGAGTGGTTTGCCCCAGCGTGAGCAGACCGGTGGTCTGCCGCAGCGTGATCCGTCGAGTGGTTTGCCCCAGCGTGAGCAGACCGGTGGTTTGCCGCAGCGTGATCCGTCGAACGGGCTGCCCCAGCGTGAGCAGACCGGTGGTCTGCCGCAGCGTGATCCGGTAGCGGGTCTGCCGCAGCGTGACCCAGCGCCGCGTGATTCGGCGCCGCCGACCGGTCTGCCGCAGCGGGCGCCGGGAAGCTCTGCACCGCAGCGTGATTCCGAACCGGTCCAGCGTGACCCGTCGACCGGGCTCCCGCAGCGGGGCAATGCCTCCGGTGGTCTGCCGCAGCGTGAACCCACGCCGCGACTACCGCACCGGGACCAGTCGGGTGGCCTGCCCAGGCTCGATCCGATCGGTGGTCTGCCCCAGCGTGAGCAGACCGGTGGTTTGCCGCAGCGTGATCCGTCGAACGGGCTGCCGCAGCGTGAGCAGACCGGTGGTTTGCCGCAGCGTGATCCGTCGAACGGGCTGCCGCAGCGTGAGCAGACCGGTGGTCTGCCCCAGCGTGACCCGGCCAACGGCCTTCCGCCACGCGCCCAGCCTGCTCGTCCGGCCAATGGTCTGCCGCAGCGCGCAACCCCTGCGCCGCAGCAGGATCCGGCCGACAACGGCCTGCCGCAGCGTGCTCCGGCCGCCGGTCAACCGCAGCAGGACGCGCCCAACGGCCTGCCTCAACGTGCGGCTGCGCCGAATGGGCTGCCACAGCGCGATCCCGGGGCTAGTGTTGTACCGCAGGCGAACGCCGGGCCGGGAGTGGCTCTGCCACAACGCGATCGGAACCCTGCGGAGCCGGATAACGCTGCGTCGGCAGGGCGTGATCCGGGTCGGCACAGCTTCCGGTCCAATCCGGTCAAGGCTGCGTCGTTCTTCCAGACCAGGTTGCAGCCGGCACCCGAGGGCGATTCCGTGATGGGCGGAACGCCGATCTTCGCCGAGATGATGTCGGCATGGCTCACGGACGAGAATTCCGACCGGAACCAGATGGCCGCCGCCTTCGAATCACCCGGTGACGAGGGATGGCAGGCCGCTCGTGCGGCCAGCGAAGCCCAGTCCGAGGTGCGGACCGCCGCCGGCTTGCCTCAGCGCAGTCCGGGCGGAAGGCTCGTGCCGGGTGGTGTGAGCGGCACCGCCGATCGCACCCCGCCCCAACGCGATCCCGCCACTATCCGCAACAGCCTGAGTCGTCACCAGCAAGGCGTCCGGGATGGCCGCGCAATGAAGGCAATGAATCTAACCGGAGATAAAGGAGACCGATGAACCCCGATCTAGGTGGTACGAACCGTCAGCTGGATTGGCTGGTTTCGAACTTCGCCAACGAGGTTCCTGGCGTAGCCCATGCCGTTCTGGTCTCGGCTGACGGACTCTTGATGGCCGCGAGCGCTCAGCTCCCGGTCGACCGCGCCGAGCAGCTCTCGGCCGTGACCGCCGGACTGGCAAGCCTGTCCGTCGGCGTGTCGAATCTGTTCGAAGGCGGTACGGTACTCCAGTCCGTCGTCGAGATGGAGCACGGTTACCTGCTGCTGATGGCAGTCGGCGACGGCTCGTATCTCGCGGTCCTGACCAACACCTCGTGTGACATCGGTCAGGTCGGCTACGAAATGGCACTTCTGGTCGAGCGCGTTGGCCAGACGGTCCAAGCCACGCCTCGCGTCACGATGGGTTCCTGATGGTGGGATGGACATAGACGATCACCGCATGGGGAGCGCCGAGCCCAGCCTCGTTCGCCCGTACTCCTTGACTGCCGGCCGTACCAGGCCGGCGGTCGAGTTGGCGCTGGAGGCACTCGTCGCATCGCATCCGGTCGCCATGGACCGGCAGTACGAACTGAACAACCTCGAAACGTCCATCGTGGAGTTGTGCAGGCAATCGCCGTCCGTTGCCGAGATAGCTGCCCAGCTGTACATCCCGATCGGGGTGGCCCGGGTACTCGTAGCCGATCTGATCGAGGCCGGCCACGTCCGGGTCTCGGCAACATTGAAAGACGATTCCAGCGACGATGAACGTCGCGAGCTGATCGAAAGGGTTCTCAGTGGACTCCGGCGTATTTGATTCGACGGCGCAGGTCGACACCCGCACGGCCAAGCCGACTTCGGCGAAGATCGTGGTCGCCGGCGGCTTCGGTGTGGGTAAGACCACGATGGTCGGCGCGGTGTCGGAGATCGTTCCGCTGCGCACCGAGGCGTTGGTCACCAACGCCAGTACCGGAATCGACAACCTCACCGGTATTCCGCAGAAGTCGACCACCACGGTGGCGATGGACTTCGGCCGTATCAGCCTCGCCGACGACCTGGTCCTGTACCTGTTCGGTACGCCGGGCCAGTACAGGTTCTGGTTCATGTGGGACGACCTGATCCGCGGCGCCATCGGCGCCGTGGTGCTGGTCGACACCCGCAGGCTCGAAGACAGCTTCGCCGCTGTCGACTACTTCGAGGCCCGCGGGCTGCCGTTCCTGGTGGCGCTCAACGAGTTCGACGACGCGCCCAAGTACCCGCTCGAGGACATCCGCCAGGCCCTTGCGGTTCCCGCCGACGTGCCGATCATGTCGATCGACGCCCGTCGCCGGGAACCGGCCAAGCAGGCTCTGGTCGCCTTGACCGAGTACGCACTGCGCAAGGTCATGCAGGGTCACTGAAGCGAGACGGGGCTGCCGCGATGAAGGCGGCAGCCCCCCTCTTCGCTCAGGCCTCGGGTTCGGGATCGGGCCGGGTCCAGCCGAGGATCATCGCGGGTGCACAGCCACCGGCCATGATCGTGGCCAGCATCATCAGTCCGCCCGCATAAGCGATGTTGTAGGCGTCGGCCTCCGGTGCGAAGGTGCTGCCGAAGATCAGGTACGCCAGTGGCGGCATCGTCAGCGACTGGGTGAGCGCGAGCCCCGCCGAACGCGCCTTGTTGCGTTCGGTGATCTCCAGTTCGTCGAGCATCTGGTCGGGTGCGTGGTCCTGGCCCCCCGACGCGATCCGCAGCATCGTCCAGCTCGGCAGGAACAACAGCGCCGAGACGAGCGCGACTCCCGGCGCCCCGAACAGGTCGAGCGCGCGCAGCACTCCCGCGAGCGCGATTCCGAGCAGCGCGACGGTCACGACGACCACGAGAATTCGCCGCCGACGCTGCGATCGCCAGCTTGTCAGCATCCCCGCTGTCCGCTGCTCCTGCACGAGCCAGCGCCGGACGCGATAGTTCTGGTAGCGGTCGATGAGCGTGCTGGTCATGGCGTTTCGCCTTTCGTGCGTGGGTACAGCTCGGCCGACAACGGCCCGAATTCCCTGCGGGAGAACACGACTTCGATCGGCAGCGCGAAGACATCGCAAATACGCATCGCCAGATCGAGACTCGGATAGTGATCGCCGCGCTCGAGTGCTCCGATCGTCTGGACATTGACGTTGACGGCCTCGGCCAGCGCCGCCCGGCTCATCCGATGCTCCGCGCGCAACACCGCGATGCGATTGAAGATCGGTTGGGTTTCCCCTCGTCTGACTGGGCTCACCTAACAAAGTGTTGTAAAAACACAACAGATTGCCAAGGTGTTCCAACTTGGACGGCCGGGATTTCGTGACCCGGCCGAACCGGGCCCGGCTACGCTCACAGCGTGCGCATGTCGGCGGATGACCTGATCGGACAGTTGCTGGACGCGGGCTCTTTCGTGAGCTGGGATCAGCCACCGATGGAGCTCGCGGTGTCGCCCCGCTATCGGCAGGAGCTGATAGCGGCGGCGGAGCGCGCGGGTACCGATGAGGCCGTGCGGACGGGGGAGGGGCTGCTGCGGGGGCGGCGGGTGGCGGTGATCGCCTGTGAGTTCGCGTTTCTGGCCGGGTCGATCGGGGTGGCCGCCGCCGAGCGGATCGTGAGCGCGGTCGAACGCGCGACCGAACTCGGGTTGCCGTTGGTCGCCTCACCTACCTCCGGCGGCACTCGAATGCAGGAGGGGACAGTCGCTTTCGTGCAGATGGTGAAGATCGCGGGCGCGGTGGCGGTGCACAAGGCGGCGGGGCATCCCTATCTGGTGTATCTGCGCGATCCGACGATGGGTGGCGTGTTCGCCTCGTGGGGTTCGCTGGGGCACATCACCTTCGCCGAACCCGGCGCGATGATCGGATTCCTGGGGCCGCGCGTGTACGAAGCCCTGTACGGCAGGCCTTTTCCACCTGGCGTGCAGACCGCGGAGAACCTCTACCGCAACGGCGTGATCGACGGTGTGGTGTCGGTGGAGGTGTTTCGCCGCATCGCGCATCGGGCGCTGGCCGTGGCAGGCGGCACCGTGGTTCCGGTGATGACCGAGCCGGGTTGGGCTGCGCCGGTGCGTAGTCCGGCGACAGCGGCCGATCCCACCGTGGGTGCCTGGGATTCAGTTCTCAGCTCGCGCAGGCCGGGTCGGCCCGGTATTCGCGACCTGCTTCGCCATACGACACAACGGGTTCCACTCAGTGGTACCGGCCGGGGAGAGTCCGACCGCACGGTCCTGCTCGCCCTCGCCCGCTTCGCCGGGCAACCGTGCGTGGTGTTCGGCCACGACCGATCCGGCCAGGAAGGCGAGCACACCATGGGCCCTGCCGCCCTGCGTGAGGCGCGGCGCGCGATGGTCCTCGCGCGCGAATTGCGGCTGCCGCTGGTGCTCGTCATCGATACCGTCGGCGCGGCACTGTCGAAAGAGGCCGAGGAGCGCGGACTCGCGCCCGAGATCGCCCGCTGCCTGTCCGATCTGGTCACCCTCGATACGCCGACGCTGTCCGTCCTGCTCGGTCAGGGCACCGGTGGCGGCGCGCTCGCCCTGCTGCCCGCCGACCGGGTGCTCGCCGCCAGGCACGGCTGGCTCGCCCCACTGCCACCGGAAGGGGCGAGCGCCATCGTCTTCCGCGACACCGAGCACGCGGCGGAAATGGCTGCCGCGCAAGGCATCAGATCGGCGGATCTACTCGAAGACGGAGTGGTGGACCGGATCGTCGAGGAATATCCCGACGCCGCCGACGAGCCGGTCGCCTTCGCCCGCCGCACAGTCCTGGCGATCGCCGCTGAACTGACCGAGCTGCGCGCGCACGATCCGGCGGCGCTGCGCACCCTGCGTCAGGCGAGATACCGGCGAATCGGACTCGTG
>JACIXH010000012.1 GCA_014360565.1 Nocardia sp. | reverse complement strand
TTCACCAACGCCGCACAGCGGCTGCATATCGCTCAGCCGACGTTGTCACGCCAGATCCGCCAGCTCGAACGCCAGCTCGACGTGGTCCTGTTCGACCGCAACCAACGCAGTGTCGCCCTGACCGTCGCCGGTAAGGAACTGCTCGAAGGCGCACGCAAGATCCTCGAGCTGTGGGAGGTGACCAACGTGTCCCTCCAGGAAGCAGGCGAGGTGCTGCGCGTCGGGATCCAGTCCGCGCTCGGCCGCGGTCTGCTCAACGACCTGGAGAGCGCCAGCGGTCATCGTCTGGCCCTGCACGCCGCGTCCTGGAACGACCCGTCCAGTGGCCTGGCCGGGCGACAGGCCGATCTCTCCCTGGTGTGGCTGCCGCTGCCCGACCCCAACCGGTACCGCTGGCAGGTGCTGCGCACCGAGCCACGCTGGGTGCTGCTGCCCGAGACGCACCCGCTGGCCGAACAGGACAGCATCGAATTCGCCGACCTGCTCGACGAGCCCTTCGTCGCGCTGCCCACCGAGGCGGGCGCGGTGCGCGACTTCTGGCTCGGCAACGACGCTCGGGGCGGCAAGGCGGCCAAGATCGGCGCTGAGGCGGCCACCCCCGAAGACAAGCTGGAGGCCGTGAGCCTCGGGCTCGGCGTGTGCCTGCTGGCCGAGAACAATGTGCCGATGTTCCGCTGGCCCGGCCTGACCGCACGTCCGGTCAGCGGCCTCACCCCGTGTGAGCTGGCGGTGGCGTGGCGGGCCGACGACACGCGCCCGACCATTCTGGAATTCGCCGGCCGCGCCGTGGACGGCGGTTTCGCCGAGACGACGCCGCAACCGCAGGCGATCGCGGTCTAGTTCGACAGTTCCAGTTGGGCAGCGAGGCCGAGCAAGGTGGCCTCGCTGCCCGGTGGGCCGACGAGTTGCACCGCCAGCGGCGTGTGCGCATCGGGATGGGTCCCCATCGGTAGTGATGCCGCGGGCCAGCCGAGCAGATTCCACAGCCCGGTGAACGGTACGTAGCGCACCGACGACACCACGTTCGCGGCCCAACCGCGTCCACTCCACTGCCGGGCCTTGGGCGGCGGCGCGGCGAGCGTCGGAGTGATCACCACGTCGAAGTCCTCGAAGAATTCGAGCAGTCTCGCTTCGGTGCGGTCGATCTGGCTGGGGCGGACCAGGCCCAGACGCCGGATCACTCTGCCGATCGCCAGGTGGCGACGCGTGCGTTGTTGGAGCAGATCGGGATTCGGGAGGGCGTCGGCGTCGGCCAGACCCGCGCTGGGCCAGCGCAGCAGCATCAGCAACGCGGCGTCGCCGTAGGGCAGTTCGACCGGCTGCACCTCGTGCCCGGCCACCGCCGCGCGCGCACCCGCGGTGCGTGCCGCCGCCGTCCAGTGCCGATCCATTCGGACGAGCCGCGACGGCGGAGCCACGGCCAGCCCGATGCGTAGTCGCTGTGGCTTGCGGAGTTCGGCCAGATCGGAGCGGCCTGCCAGGACCGACAGCGCCAGCGCCGCGTCCGACACCGTCGTCGCGAGGACGCCGTTCTCGGCCAGTCCGGCCCAGGAATCCGCGCCGATCTGCGCCGGAACCACGTGTCTGCCCGGCTTGATTCCGAAGACTCCGCAGGCCGCGGCGGGCACCCGAATCGAGCCGAGCCCATCGTTGCCGTGCGCGATCGGGACGAGCCCGGCGGCCACCGCGGCGGCCGCGCCACCCGAGGATCCGCCGGGTGATCGGCCGACATCGCGTGGATTGCGGGTGACGCAGCCATCGGAGTCGGTACTGGCCCACATCCCGAGCTCGGGCATGGCCGTCAACCCGACAACGATGGCGCCCGCGGCCCGCAACCTGGCCACCACCGGGTGATCGACGCTCGCCGGTTCGGCCGACGTCGCCGCCGAACCGACGCGGATCGCCTCCCCCGCCACGGCGATGTTCTGCTTCACCGCCACCGGCACACCGGCCAGCGGCAGCTCGTCGAGGTCGAGTCTGGCGGCCAGTTCTCGCGCTTCGGCCCGTGCCTTCTCGGCTCGAACCACCGTGAACGCGTTGATCTTGCGATTCTCGGAGGCGATGCGGGCGAGCGCGTCGGCGGTGACGTCGGCGGGGGTGATGGTGCCTGCGCGGACCCGGGCGGCCAGCGCTGCCGCGGGGCCGCCGATGGGGTATTCGTCGGCGGGCGGACGGGCGGAATCCATCGTCACCTCAGCGTCCGTCGCGCCGTCGTCGTCGACGGACTCCCATGCCACCGCTGTGAGGTCTTCGTTCATCTGCGGATTCGCCCCCGTCGCACGGTCGTCGAGAATCGGGTGATCAGCTCTAGAGGCGCAAGTTATCATTTCAAGTACGGCTCTCCGGCGATGGCGGCGGGTGTGGCGGAATGAATTTCGCACCGATCCGCGCGAACCCCTTTAGGTCGGTTGATGAGCGATAACACCGGAAGCGGGGAACAACCCGACGCAACCCCCGGTCGGGCCACGAATGTGCGTGCCGACATGGTCGAGGCGTTCGCGGCCGCGTGGGGTACCGCACCCGAGCGCCCGCCCGAAATCGCCGAGTTCCTTCCCGACGCGGCCACCCTGCGCGCGCAGGCGCTGCACGAACTGATCCGGGTCGACCTGCGCCATCGCTGGCTGCATCACGCGGCCGCCGGCATCACCCGTAAGCGGCTGATCCACTACTGCGACGAGTTCCCCGAGCTCGACCGGTCGACGTTGCCCGCCGGGTTGGTGTTCGAGGAATTCGTCATCCGCAGACACAGCGGCGAGCGCGTCGATCCGCGCGAGTGCCTGCGCGAATATCCCGACCAGGCGGCCAGTCTGCGCGGCCTGCTCAACACCGACGAACTCGATCAGAGCACCCACCGGGCCGACGATTTCGACGCGACGGTGAACCACTCCCCGAACTCGATTCGTAATACCCAGATGACCAGCCCGCAGCTCGACTTCACCGCGACCGCGACCGCGACCTCGGCCGCGACGGCCGCCCATTCGGGGCCGGGAGCGTTCGAGCCGCTCGACCGGATCGAGATCGGTCAGCGCATCGGCGATTTCGAGCTGCTCACCGGACTCGGTTCCGGCGCGTTCGCCCGCGTGTTCCTGGCACGGCAGACCTCGATGCAGCGCCTGGTGGCGGTGAAGATCTCCGCCGACCGTGGCACCGAGCCACAGACACTGGCCCAGCTCGACCACGACTACATCGTGCGCGTGTTCGACCAGCAGCTGCTCGACACCGGCACGGCCGCCTCCGATTCGCGTCGCCTGCGCCTGCTCTACATGCAGTTCCTGCCCGGCGGCACCCTGCTGGGTCTGCTGCGCTGGGTGCGCGCGACCCCACCCGCCGAGCGCAGCGGCAAACTCCTGCTCGATGCGGTGGACGCGGCCATGGAGGAGAAGGGCGAGATCCGCCCGACCGATTCGAGCGTGCGGACCGAGATCGCCGCGCTGAGCTGGCCGGAAACGGTGGCGTGGCTGGGCAGGCGGCTGGCCGAGGCGCTGGACTACGCGTCCTCGCACGGTGTGCTGCATCGCGACGTGAAACCGGCCAATGTCCTGCTCACCGCAGAAGGCGTACCCAAGCTCGCCGACTTCAACATCAGCTTCAGCCGCGCTGTCGCGGGCACCAACCCTGTCGCCTACTTCGGCGGGTCGCTGGCCTACATGTCGCCCGAGCAGCTCGAAGCCTGTCACCCAGGGCTGGGACGCAGCGCCGCCGACCTCGACACCCGCGCCGACATCTACTCGCTCGGCGTAGTCCTGTGGGAGTTGTTGACGGGTGCGAAACCGTTCGACGACAGCACCGCCGAAGCCGCGGGCAGCGGCGACGAGACGACCCTCGAAACGATGCTCGAACGGCGCACGAGCGGCGTCGACCCGGCCGCGCTGGATCGGGTCCCCGCGCACTGTCCCGTAGCGCTGCGCCGGGTGCTGCTGACCTGCCTCGACCCGGATCGGTCGCGTCGCTGGGCCGACGGTGGCGTGCTGGCCAAGCAGTTCGACCTGTGCTTGGATGCGCGCGCCCGCGACCTCGTCGACCCGCCGCCGCACAGCTGGCGGATGACGTGGCGTCAGTGGCCGTTGCTGGTGCTCGTGCTGGCGATCGGCATCCCGAACGGCCTCGCGTCCTGGTACAACATCCAGCACAACCAGAGTCTGGTGGTGAGCAGGCTCAGCGAGAGCGCCCAGCAATCGTTCGTCGTGATCACCGCGGGCGTGAACCTGGTCTTCTTCCCGTTGGGCGCCGCGGTGCTCATCTACCTCGCCCGTTTCGTCCTGTCCGTACCGCGTGGTCTTCGCCACGGCCGCCGCTACGACCCGGAGATCCTGCGCCGCACCAGACGCGACACGCTGCGCCTCGGCGACCGAGTGGTGATCGTGGCGTTCTCGCTCTGGGCGATCTCCGGACTCACCTTCCCCATCGCCCTGCAGTGGGCCGCAGGTGATGTCCCCGGCCGTGCGGTCGTCCACTTCCTCGCGTCACTGCTGGTCTGTGGCGCGATAGCGGTGGCCTACCCGTTCTTCCTCGTGACGTACTACCTGGTCCGGTGTATCTACCCGATCTTCCTGCGCCACGGCGAGATCAGCGCCGACGACAGCGCCTGGCTGCGCGCGCTGAGCCGCCGCTGCACCTGGTACCTCGCCGTGGCCGCCTCTGTCCCGCTGCTCGCGGTGGCGGGGGTGACCTTCCTCCCGCCCGGCGATATTCCCGCCGTGATCGTCGCCGTTCGCGTCCTCTGTGTCGGCGGCATCTTCGCCTTCATTGCCTCTTACCTGCTGTTCCGGGCCCTCGAAGCCGATCTGAAAGCTTTGGAACGCGTAGTCAGCTGAACGCGGGCGCGGATGAACCCGCGTGTGCCCCCATCCGTATCCCCCGCCGTGAGCTCAGCCATCACCGAGGCGACCCGCCCCTCGCTCGACCGCACCGCCACCATGCACCCCGCCGATCGTCGCGAGCTCGACCGTTTCGAGGTGGACGCGCGAATCGGCGATTTCGAGCTGTTGACCGAGCTCGGTGCGGGCGCGTTCGCCCGGGTCTTCCTCGCCCGGCAACGCTCGATGCAGCGTCTGGTCGCGGTGAAGATCTCCGCCGACAGCGGCACCGAACCGCAAACGCTGGCCCAGCTCGACCACGCCTACATCGTGCGCGTCTTCGATCAACTCGTGCTCGACCCACCGGAGGACGGAGCACCCGGCGTGCGACTGCTGTACATGCAGTTCTTGCCCGGCGGCACGCTGCTCGGCGTGCTGCGCTGGGTCCGCGCGACCCCACCCGCCGACCGCACCGGCCGGCTTCTGCTCGACGCGATCGACGCGGCGATGGCGGAGAAGGGCGAGATCCGGCCGGCCGATTCGAGCGTGCGCGCCGAGATCGCCGACCTCAGCTGGCCCGACACCGTGGCCTGGCTGGGCCGTCGCCTGGCGTCGGCGCTGGATCACGCGGCGGATCGTGGTGTTCTGCACCGTGATGTGAAACCGGCGAATGTGCTGCTCACCGCCGAGGGCGTGCCGAAGCTCGCCGATTTCAACATCAGCTTCAGCGAAACCGACGGCACCAGCCCACTGTCGTATTTCGGCGGGTCGCTCGCCTACATGTCACCCGAGCAGCTCGAGGCCAGCCATCCCGGACACGACCGCAGCGCCGCCGACCTGGAGGCACGCTCCGACCTGTTCTCACTCGGTGTGCTGCTGTGGGAACTGCTCACCGGCACGAAGCCGTTCGACGACACCGGCGCCGACGATCCCGCCTGGGGCGATGGACCGAGACTGGACGCCATGCTCGCCTCCCGGCGCAGCGGCGTGAGTATCGTTGCCCTGCAACAACTCCCGGCTGACTGCGCGCCCACGCTGCGTCGAGTGTTGCTGCGCTGCTTGGAACCCGATCGAACAGATCGCTGGCCCGACGGCACCGTGCTCGCCGAACAATTCGATCTGTGCCTCGACCCGCGCGGCAGAAATCTGGTCGACCCACCCGCCGGTTCCTATCGAATCCTCCTGCAACCCTTCATGATTCCGCTGATGTCGCTGGCGATCGCCGTACCCAACGTGCTCGCCATCCGCTACAAGACCTGGCAGAACTCCGGCCTGCTGGTGCAGCGGCTGGAGCCGGTGGCCCGCGAAGCGCTGCACATCGTCTCGGTGGTCACCAACGTGATGTCCTTCGCGCTCGGCACGGTGATCATGGTCTTCCTGTCCCGCCACGCGATCACGGTTCCACGCGCGCTGCGGGCAGGCAGGCCTGTGCGTACCGACGATCTGAGGTCAGCCGGACGGCAATCGCTGCTCCTCGGCGACCGCGCGGTTGTTGTCGCCGCGCTGTTCTGGCTCACCTCGGCCGCGATCCTGCCCGCCACGGTGCGGGTCAGCACCGGTCACCTGGAGATCCGCACCACCGCACAGTTCCTGCTGTCGAACACCATCGGTTGCGCCGTAGCGGTGACCTACTCGTTCTTCCTCATCACCTTCTACATGCTCCGCTGCGTGTACCCGATCGTCGCGCAGCAAGGCCACCTGTTCGGCGCCGATGCCGCAGCGCTGCGCGGCCTGCTACAGCGCTGCGGCTGGTACCTGGCGGTCGCCGCGTCCATCCCACTGATCGCGATGGTCGCCATCACCTTGCTCCCCACCGAGGATCTACTACCGACCCTGGTCTCGCTGCGCGTCGTCTACCTCGGCAGCGTCGTAGCCTTCCTGGGTTCCTACGTCCTGTTCCGCGCGATCGAAGCCGACATCCGGGCACTGATCAGAGTCGTCGATCCGCGTACCGTCACTGCGGCTCGACGGGCAACCAGAGCTCGCAGGTCGCGGTACTGAAATCGTCCGCACGGTCGAGAACCGCGACGATCGAGGGCCCCGGCCGCAGCCGCCACGGGTTGGCGGGGAACCATTCGGTCGCCGTGGCGGCCCAGGTGTCCTGCAATGCCTGTGGGTGGGGACCCGAGGTGCGAAATACCGCCCATCGACCGGCCTGCACCTCGATGGCATCGAGATCGTCGGGCACCCGGGTCGCCTCGGTGACCGCGACTCCGTGCAGGTAGGTGAGTTCGCTGCCCTCGGCGCCGTCGGGGTCGAGGTCGTCGCAGACCTGCAACAACCCGGCCGGATCGGTGTCACCGAGCGCTTTCAGCCGTGTGTGTTCGGCCGCGGGCAGTGCGGCGATGTGCTGCTGGATGTGCGGATTGACGCCTTCGGCGATGAGCGGAACGCGCGCCGCGCGCCCGATCAGGCGGAACGCGGGCCGGTCGGCGATACGGGTGTCCATGGGTGTGCTCCCTTCGACGGTCAGGCGAAACCTGAGCTGCGGTTGTGTGCGAAGGGGGCCGCCGTCGCGGCGAACGTCACCGGGTCCCGCGCCGTGCACTGCCCGGAACGCCCGCCCGAAGGCCTCGGTCGAGCCGTAGCCGTACCGGACGGCGATGCTCAGCAGGTCATCGCTGCCACGGACCACCTCGGCCGCTGCGACGGTCATCCGGCGCCTGCGCACGTACTCCGACAGCGGCATCCCCGCCAGCGACGAGAACATCCGCCGCAGGTGGTATTCGGTGGTGCCTGCCGCGGCCGCGAGGCCATCGATATCGAGTTCGCCGGTCAGTCGTGCGTCGACCAGATCGACGAGCCGGTTGAGTGCCGAGATCATGGCGGCCTCCCTTCGACATCAACCCTGACGGAACCGACCCTGCCCGCGCCCGACCGCAGCGGACCGATCCGATCATCGCCCCGACAGCAGAACACCCCGCCGTGCGCGAGTGGCGTCGGCAGGGTGCTGGAAGTGCTTGTCAGGAATAGACGGCCGGGTCGAGAGTGCCGATGTAGGGCAGGTCCCGGTAGCGCTCGGCGTAGTCGAGGCCGTAGCCGACGACGAATTCGTTGGGAATATCGAAGCCCACGTGCGCGACGTCGACGGGGGTGCGCAGCGCGTCCGGCTTGCGGAGCAGGGTCACTACTTCCAGCGAGGCCGGGTTGCGGGTGGACAGGTTGCGCTTGAGCCACGACAGGGTCAGACCCGAGTCGATGATGTCTTCGACGATCAGGACATTGCGGCCCGCGATGTCCTTGTCGAGGTCCTTCATGATGCGCACGACGCCCGAGGACGAGGTGGACGAACCGTAGGACGACACGGCCATGAATTCGAGCTGGGTGGGGATCGGCAGCGCCCTGGCGAAGTCGGTCATGAAGAAGATCGCGCCCTTGAGGACACAGATCAGCAGGAGGTCACCTTCGGGGGAATCGGGCGGGTACCGCTTGGCGACGAGCTCGGCCAGTTCCTCGATCTTGGCTTTGATCTCGTCTTCGGTGATCAGCACCGATGCGATGTCGTCTCCGTACACGGAAGTGGGTGTCCCTTCG
Organism: Nocardia sp.; assembly: GCA_014360565.1. Classification (GTDB taxonomy): domain Bacteria; phylum Actinomycetota; class Actinomycetes; order Mycobacteriales; family Mycobacteriaceae; genus Nocardia. The sequence goes on along the minus strand of JACIXH010000012.1, from coordinate 38,696 downwards.
TGGCATCAAATGCGCGGCTGTGCTCGCACCGCCAGCGTGCCATGTTCGCGCGTCACGACCAACCTGCGGTCCCTCGACCCACCCCCCACGGCTACCGCCCCCTGCCCGTGCCAGTTGCTCACCAGCTCGTCGATCGCCTGTAAATGGGCGTTCATGAGCCCGGTGACGCCCTAATCGACGAGCCAGCCCCGCACCGCCCTGCGTCGCAACGCGGCAGGGGCAGTGGCCAGGATCTCGATCGACAAGGCAGACCGATCACTGTCCGGCGCGCCACCCGCGCGGTCTCCGGATCGCCCGTTCAACGGATCTGGATCGGGCACGACGCCCCGCGTGCGCGCCGCGGTGAGCAATTCGCCCGCGTAGGCGTCGAGCGCGATCCCGTCGTCGCGCAGCTGGTCGGCGGTGCGAGCCAACGCCTGTGCGACGCCGCCGCCCAGCACGTCTTCGAGCAGCGGCAGCACTTCGGTGCGCACGCGAACCCGGGTGTAGCCGGGGTCGATGTTGTGTGGGTCGGCCCAGGGTTCGATCCCCAGATCCACACACATCTGCGCCGTCCGGTCCCGCCGTACCCCGAGTAACGGCCGCCCCCACGGGGCATTCCACGCCACCATGCCCTGGATCGACCGCCCGCCCGATCCGCGTGCCAACCCGAGCAGCACCGTTTCGGCCTGATCATCGAGCGTGTGCCCGAGCAGCACCGGCCGCCCGTCCCGCACCGACTCCAAGGCCGCGTACCGGGCGGCTCTGGCCGCCGCCTCCGCCCCGCCCTCGCGTCCGACGTCGACCGGCACAACCATCGCCCCCACACACCCGAGCCCCATCGCTTGCTCGACCGCCCGATCGGCTACCTCCCCCGACCCCTCCTGCAACCGGTGATCGACCACCACCGCGGTCACCGCACCTGCCTCGGCTACCGCAGCCGCCACCAGCGCCAGCGAGTCGGCGCCACCGGACAATCCCACGATCACCGGCCCGCGCCCACCACGGGCGGCGACCCACTCGCGCACGCCGTGCCGCACTGCCAGCACGGCGGCGGTCTCCGGCAGTCGCACTCCACCCGGTCCCGTCATCTGTGCAGGTTACCCAGCGCGCCGGCGGAAATCCGTGCCGACGTCGGCGCTACAGCACCCGATCGATCCATCTGCCGGGTTCGTCGATCTCGTCCAGCAAAGGCAGTGTGTCCGCGTTCGTCCACACCGTATTGAACTCCGCGATTCCCACCCGCTCGACGACAGCGTCGACGAACTTCTTCCCGCGCACGTACTGCGCGACCTTCGCGTCCACCCCGAGCAACGCCCGCAGCAGCCGCTGAATCGGATTCGACGGCCGCTGCCTGCGCCGATCGAAAGCCGCCCGGATATCGGCCACCGTCGGCACCACGGCGGGTCCGACGGCATCCATCACATGATCGGCGTGTCCCTCGAGCAGCGTGCCGAGCATCAACAGCCGATCCAGCGCCTCCCGCTGCGGTGGCGCCTGGGCTGCTCGCAACAACCCGACCACTCCCCGGCTGTTGGGATCGTCGGCATTGTCACCGTTGCGCCGGGCGCGCACCTCACCGAGCAACCGGGTGAGCATCTCGCTCATCGGCTCCTCGCCGACCTCACTGAGAATGTCCACGTTGGTGCGCATGTACCCGGCCAGCCAGGGCGCCGAGGAGAACTGCACCCGGTGGGTCACCTCGTGCAGGCACACCCACAGCCGGAAATCGCTGGGATCGACGCCGAGCGCCCGCTCGACGCCGAGAATGTTGGGCGCGACCAGCAGCAATGTGCCGTCCTCGCCGGTGAACGGGTCGTACTGCCCGAGAATGGCGGTGGACAGGAAGGCCAGCATCGTGCCGGCTTGGACGCCCGCCGGTTTTCCGACGAATTTGCCCTCTTCCACGGAGCCGGAGCCGGTGAGCACAGCCATCGAGTCCGCCGCGGCCGAGATCCACCCCGGCCGGTCGACGATCCGCGCCTGGGGTACCGGCCGATCATCGAGCAATCCGCTGACCTCACGCACCGGCAGTTCGGCCAGTACCGAGGCCGACGCCAATTCGGCGACGACCTGCTCGGCGGTCTCCCTGGACGCGCGTGGCCCCGAGGGCGCGAGCAGCGCCCCGGTGCGCGCGGCCAGCCGCCAATCCACCGCTCCGCTGAAGCCGGAGTTCTTGGGCTCGTTCTTGTCGGTCATAACCACCCGTTCTCTACGAGCATCCGCAGTTGCGCAGGGCACCCGCCACGGCGTCGAGCGCCGGCCTGCTCTGCTCCGGCAATCGGTCGTTCGACATGAGTGCGAAGGTGAGCACCCGGCCATCGCGGTCGAGTACATATCCGACCAACGCGCTGGCCACGCTCAGAGTTCCGGTCTTGGCCCGCACCCAGCCCGCACCCTGCCGGTTCTGGGTGACGAACCGGGGTGCGAGAGTGCCGGTGCCGCCCGCGACAGGCAGGTCGTCGAGCATCGGCGCGAGAGCCGCTGCGCGGGGGTCGCTTTCGGGCCTGGCCTGTGTTCCGGCGGGCGCCACTGCCGCTGTCCCGGTCGGCTCGGCCGCGGTCGCGATGATCGAATCGAGCAGCTTCGGCGACACCCGGTCGTCGATGGAAAGCCCACTGTTGTCGGCCAAATGCAGTCCGGCGACGTCGAACCCGGCCGCCGACAGCGCCGCTGTGGTAGCCGCGACAGCACCGGCGAAGGACGCGGGCTGCCCCGACGCCACCGCCAGCTCCCGCCCGATCGTTTCGGCCAGCACATTGTCGGAATGAATCATCATGTCGTGCAAACGAACTCGCAGAGGCGCGGATTCGACCTTCGCAAGCTGAGTGCCGGTCTGCGCGGCCGGACCGACTCGCACCGCACCCGGATCGATCCCGAGCTCAGCGGCCAGCGCCCGCCCCGCTTCGAGCGCAGGAGTCGAGGTTCGCGGGGAGTAGTCGGCCGAATAGTCGAGCCGACCACCGTCGATCATGATCGGTTCGATCGGGGTGATCGACCCCTCCGGGACATCGATCGGATCCCAGCCGGACGCCATCGTCGGCCCCGAGTAGGCCGAGGTGTCGACCACGATCGCGGTGGCCTGACCGCCCGCGGCCCGCACCTGCGCGGCCAGATCCGCGATCCGCGCACCGTCGGTGTAGTAGCCGCCGGTGGCCTGCGTGGTCAGCGTCGGGTCCCCACCCGCGACCAGCACGAGCTCGCCCGGTGCGCCGGCGAGCACCTTCGTCGCTACCCGCTGGTCGTCGGGCAAGGTCAGCAGCGCGGCCGCGACCAGCATGATCTTCGCCGTCGACGACGGGATCATCGCCTTCACCGGCTCCTGACTCCACAGCACGGCACCGCTGCTCGGATCGGTCACCTGGCCGGCGAACGCGCCGAGATCGGGATTGCCGATCACCGGGGCCAGCGCCGCGGCGATGCCGGCCACCGTCGGGGCCGGCGCATCCGAGCGGGCAGGCGCCACCTCGGGAAATACCTGACCGGTATCCGGCGGCGGCGCCACGGTGAGCCCGCCGTGCCGGAATTCCGGCGACCACGGCTTCGCGATCGCCGCGAAACCGCCCGCGATCACCAGTAGCGCGACGACCACCGCCGACAACCAGATCCACCGGGACCCGCCGCGCTCGCGCGCCTGCGGTCCCGGATTGTTGCCGCCTGCATCGACCACGACAGTGTCTCCCTCAACGCCGACCGACACGCCTCGGCTGCGCGACTACAGCCGCCTGCCGCACCGGTGTACCAGCACACCACACTATCCTCGTTGCGCAACGGTTCCCCAGAACGATCTGGCGATTCGGCACAGACCAGCACTCGAACGAGCAAGGAGATGGCGTGGAGTTCGACGTCACCATCGAGATTCCCAAGGGTTCTCGGAACAAGTACGAGGTCGATCACGAGAGCGGCCGGGTCAAGCTCGACCGGTACCTGTACACCTCCATGGGCTACCCGGCCGACTACGGCTTCATCGAGAACACCCTCGGCGAGGACGGCGATCCGCTCGACGCGCTGGTGCTGCTGCCCGAGTCGGTGTTCCCCGGCGTGATCGTCGAGGCCCGCCCGGTCGGCGTGTACCGCATGACCGACGAGGCAGGCGGCGACGACAAGGTGCTGTGCGTCCCCGCGGGCGACCCGCGCTGGGATCACATCCAGGACCTGGGCGACGTCTCGGAGTTCGAACTGTCGGCGATCAAGCACTTCTTCGAGCGCTACAAGGATCTCGAGCCCGGCAAGTACGTCGAGGGCTCGGAGTGGCTCGGCCGCGCCGAGGCCGAGAAGATCATCGACGAGTCCTTCGCCCGGCTGAAGGAATCCGGCCACTGAGGCTGTAGAGACACGAAAAACGGGAAGTCCGAAGCTTTTTCGGACTTCCCGTTCTTCTGTTCAGGGTGCGGAATCAGTACCAGATGTAGAGATCCCAGCCCTCCCAGGTCTCCGTGCACTCCCAGTAGTACCCACCGGTGTACGGATCCTCGCCGGCCGCGCGGCACTGATAGAGCTCGTAGTAGGTGCCGTAATACGATCCGTACGGCGCCGCGGCCGCACTGCCCGCACCGACCGCCGACACCCCGGCGACGGTCGCGACGGCCAGCAGAGCGGCGGCGATAGTGGATTTGATGCGCATGATGTTTCTCCTGATGCGTGCAATGTCGTCATCTCGAAGTTATTGCGGCACAGAGGTTTGAACAGCCACCCCTAGGGGTAAATCTGGCCTCCCCTTGGTTGCTTCACCTACCCCCAGTTGGTAGTGCTGGCACCACCAACGATTGGGGTGTGCGCGGCATAGGCGCGGCAGCCGCACGTTCCTAGGCTCGAAACATGCAGCTCAACACGATTCTTTCGAGCAAACCACTGCGTGCTTTCGCGGCCGGGACCGGATTGCTCGCACTACTGGCCGTCACCGCGTGTGGCCCCGGGCAGAGCGCTACCGCGGCGCAACCGGATCGACCCGAGATCCGGCAGGCGCTCGAATCTATTGTGCAGGCCGGGTTTCCCGGCGCCCAGGCCGTGATCACCACCGCGGACGGCGAGCGGACGGTGACCGCTGGGGTCGGTGACATCGATACCGGCGCGCCGATTCCCGACCGCGCGTATGTCCGAATCGGCAGCAATACCAAGAGTTTCGTCGCCTCCGTCGTCCTGCAATTGGTCGCCGAGGGCAAGGTCGAACTCGATGCTCCCGTCGAGCGGTACCTACCCGGTGTCGTGCAGGGCAGCGGCAACGACGGTCACCGCATCACCGTGCGTCAGCTGCTCCAGCACACCAGCGGCCTACCGGACTATCTGGCCGGTGGCGATCCGAGCCTGCGCGCCGAAGCAGGCACGCAGCAAATCGAACCGAACCCGGAAGTCATTCGCCTGCGCCACTACTCACCCACCGAGCTGGTCCGCATCGCGATGACCATGCCGCCGCGACACGAACCCGGCGCCCGCTCGGTCTACACCAATACCAACTACATCCTGCTCGGCATGCTGATCGAACAGGTCACCGCACGCCCGGCGGCCACCGAGATCGCCACCAGAATCATCGAGCCGCTCGGCTTGCGCGATACCTACTTCCCCGCTTCCGGCGACATCGGCTTACGCACACCGCACCCACGCGGCTATCAGGACATCGACGGCGCCCGTGTCGATTTCACCGAGTTCGACCCCTCCTGGGGCGATACCGCGGGCGCGATGATCGCCACCGGCTCGGATCTGAACCGCTTCTTCATCGCCCTGCTCGACGGCGAACTGCTGCCCCCAGCGCAGCTGGAACAGATGCGCCGGACAGTGCCCTTCGACCGGATGCCCTCGGCCGGTTACGGTTTGGGCCTGGTGGAGCAGACCACCTCGTGCGGCAAGAAGGCCGTCGCCCACGGTGGCAGCATCCCCGGTTTCGACACCCGCACCGGTGTCACAGCCGACGGTGTCGCGATCACCATTACCGTGAACGAGCTGCCGAACAACGAGGCCAAGGCAGCGGTTGTCGAGAAGGCCTTCGACACCGTGGTGTGCGCTTCGTGAGAACCATGATCATGGCCGTCGCGATGCCGCGTCGACCGCGGGATTACTGACCGTCACACCGGCATCGAGGTACGGCCCAACCCGAACTGGCCGCCTCGCTCGCCTTCATGCTCACCGCGCGGCCGCGCGATTACTCCCCGCGATGGCGGTCCTGTGCGGCGATGTGGAGGTTGCGCGCGATCCGGCCTGGTACTGGCGCAATATCGAGGCGAGCCGCGCCGATCAACCGCTGTTCGGCGCGTTCGCGAACAACATCTCGCCGTGCGCGTTCTGGGCGCCGCCGGTCGAGCACTGTCAGGATGATCCGGGCCGCGAGTCCAGGTAGGCCAGGACGGCGAGGACCCGGCGGTGGCCCGATTCGTCGGCGGCGAGCCCGAGCTTGGCGAAGATGCTGCGAATATGTTTGAGCACAGCGCCTTCGGTGACGACCAGGCGCGCCGCGATGGCGGAGTTGTCCTGCCCTTCGGCCATCAGCGCGAGCACTTCGCGTTCGCGAGCGGTCAGCGTGGACAGCGGATCGTCGACCTTGCGGCGCACCAGCAGTTGCGCGATCACCTCCGGGTCCATCGCGGTGCCGCCTGCGGCGACCCGGTGCAGGGATTCGAGGAACCGGTCGACCTTGCCGACCCGTTCCTTGAGCAGGTACCCGACGCCGCCGGCACCGTCTCCGAGCAGTTCGGAGGCGTAGCTGTCCTCGACATACGAGGACAGCACGAGGACCGGCAGACCTGGGTGGACGGTCCTGGCGCGCACCGCGGCGCGCAGGCCGTCGTCGGTGAAGGTGGGCGGGAGCCGCACGTCCACCACCACCACGTCCGGGCGGTCGGCGGTGACGACAGCGAGGAAATCGTCGGCATTGTCGACGGCGGCGACCACATCGATGCCGGCTGTCTTCAACAGCAGGGCCAGGCCTTCCCGCAGGAGGGCGTCGTCCTCGGCGATCACAACCCGCACGGCAACTCCACGCGCACCACAGTAGGCCCACCGGCGGGGCTGCTCAGCGTCATCTGTCCGTCGAGCGCCTCGGCCCTGCGCCGGATGCCTGCCAGACCACCGCCGTCGATCGCCCCGGCTCCGCCCACGCCGTCGTCGCGGATCTCGACGGTGAGCAGTTCGGGCGGCCCGCCCAATTCGATCGACAGGGTGTCGGCGCCCGAGTGTTTGGTCGCGTTCGCGATGGCCTCGGCGATCACGAAATAGGCGGCGGCCTCCACCGCCATCGGCCGCCGGGTGATGGCGTTCGTCTCGAGCACGCACGGGATCGGGCTTCGCGCGGCCAGCGCGGAAACGGCGCTGTTCAGGCCGCGATCCGAGAGCACCGGCGGGTACACACTGCGCACCACATCTCGCAGTTCGGCCAGTGCCGCCGAGGCCGTGTCCTGCGCGGTCCGCACCATCCGATCGGCGGCCTCGCCATCTCGGTCGCGCAACTGCTCGGCGAGTCCGAGTTGCATGATCACCGCCGCGATTCTGGCTTGGGCCCCGTCGTGCAGATCGCGTTCGATGCGGCGCAGTTCGGCGCCGTGCGCGTCCAGCGCGGCGGCCCTCGTCACGGTCAGTTCGACGACCCGATCAGCCAGCAGGGCGTTCTCGTCGGGCGCGAGCAACGCCCGCGCCACCCGGGCCTGGGCATTCGCCGCCTCGGGCGCCCGCAGCGCGAGTGCGCCGTAGACGATGCCGACCAGCGCGCTCACCACGGCGGCGGTCGGCGAATCGATCACGATGCCGCCGTTCGACACGGTGCCCTCGGCGAAGGTGGCCCAGTAGATCGTGAGGGCGAGATGCTGCACAGCGCTCAGCGGCAGCGCCACCGCCAGCGTGGCCAGCGGTAAGCCGATGATCGCGTGCAGCACCAGCCAGGCGAGATCGCGCCGATTCGCCGGATCGGCGGCCACCGTAGCGAGCTGGCGGCGCAGGTCGCCGGTCATGGGCTGATAGGCGGGCGGGATCGCAGCGCCGAGACGCTGCCCGGCCCTGCGCCGCTCGAGTCCCAGCAGCGGCCGGATCAACTTCACCGCCTCGGGCAACGCGGGAATCCCGATCCCGATCAAGCTCGCCGCCGCGACAATCGCCAGCGCGACCACCGCGAACAACGACGCCACCCCGGTCAGCCCGCCGACCACCAGATAGCCGACAGCGGCGGGCAGACGACGTAACCGTCGCTCTACACCGCCGCTGCCTACTCGAATCACCTGATGATCATGCCGGGGGCGCGCCCGCTCCTGGGCGCGGACCCACCCTCGCGTCCGGCCGGTCTTCGTCGAAGGAACCGGATCGCGCGGCGGCATCGACCAGCGCGGTGCTCTCTTCATCGGCCCTGGCATCGCCGTCGGCCTGGAGTCCGCCCGACATCCGTAGCGGGATCTCCTTCCAGAACAGCACGAGCAGCAGCGCGATCAAGGCCACTGCCGACGCGACGAGGAACACCGTCGACATCGAATCGGCGAAGCCGACCTGGAAGGGCTTGGCCAGCTCGGGGTCGAGCTGCTGGATGATCGAGCTGTCCTGGAGCACCTTGCTCGCCGCCGAAGTGTCCTGTGCGAGCAGTCCCTTGGCGAGCGCGGCATCGACCGGGTTGGTGCTGCGCGCGCCTTCGATCACTGCCTGCTGGTAGGCCGGGTCGGCGGCCGACTGCTGCATCTCGGCGGTGATGTTCGGGGTGAGCAGCGAGAACAGGATCGACAGGAACACCGCGGCGCCGAGGGTGCCGCCGATCTGGCGGAAGAAGGTCGCCGACGCGGTGGACACGCCCATGTCCTTGGGCGGCAGCGCGTTCTGCAGCGCCAGCGTCAGCGGCTGCATGAGATTGCCGAGGCCGAAACCGGTGGCGGCCATGAACAGCATCGCCAGCCAGAGCGGGCTGTCGGCATCGAGCAGGTGCAGCAGGAACAGTCCGAGCGTCAGCATGACCGCGCCGATCACCGGGAATGCCCGGTAGCGACCTGTTTTGGAGATCAGGCGGCCCGACAAGATCGAGCCGAGCATCAGCCCGAGCACCATCGGCAACATCTGCAGACCGGCCTCCGTCGGACCGGCGCCGCGCACCACCTGCAAGTACTGCGGCAGCAGCAGCATGCCGCCGAACATCGCCGCGCCGACGACGAACGAAATCACCACGCCGAGCGCGAAGGTCACGTTGTCGAAGATCCGCAGCGGGATCAACGCCGCGTCGCCCATGAACTTCTCGACCGCGACGAACCCGGCCAGACCGACCGCGCCGATCACATAACAGAGCACCGAAGACGTACTACTCCAGCCCCATTCGCGGCCCTGTTCGGCCACGATCAACAGCGGGACCAACCCGATCGCGAGCGCTATCGCGCCTGCGAAGTCGATGCGATGGGTGGCGTGCGGCTTGCGCGGTAGATGCAGCACCCGCGTCACCACCACCAGGGCGAGCAGCCCCAGCGGCACGTTCACCAGGAACACCCAGCGCCAGCCGGTGATGCCGAGGATGGTGTCCTGCCCGGCCAGCAGGCCGCCGAGGACCGGGCCGAGCACACTCGAGATTCCGAACACCGCGAGGAAATAGCCCTGGTAGCGGGCCCGTTCACGGGGTCCGATGATGTCGCCCATGATGGCCAGCGCCAGCGACATCAGTCCGCCCGCGCCCAGCCCCTGGAACGCGCGGAACGCGGCCAGCTGATACATCGAGGTGGCCAAGGTACACAGCAGCGACCCGACGATGAACAGGCCGATCGCCGTCAGGAAGAACGGCTTTCGGCCGAACATATCCGAGAGTTTTCCGTAGAGCGGCGTACTGATCGTCGCGGTGATCAGGTAGGCCGTGGTCGCCCAGGCTTGCAGCGAGTAGCCGCCGAGGTCGTCGGCGATGGTGCGGATGGAGGTCGACACGATCGTCTGATCGAGCGAGGCCAGCAACATGCCGAGCATCAGCCCGGACAGGATGGTCAGGATCTGGCGATGGGTGAAGCCGGCCGGTGATTCCGCCGGGGCCACGGTTGTCGTCACGAAACGTTCTCCGTAGTGCTCAGTGCGGGTGGCTGGGTCAGCAGGACCGGGCGGGCCGCGTCGTAGTCCTCCACGAACCGGGTCAGCAGCGAGGCGAAGTGCGCGCGGTCCTCGGCCGACCACTCCTCGGTGACGATGGCGATCGACTGCCTGCGTCGTGCCCGGATCCGGCCGGCGGTCTCGCGGCCGTGGTCGGTCACCTCGAGCACGGTGGCCCGCCCGTCGTCGGGGTCGGCGGTGCGTACGACCAGGCCACGCTCCACCAACTGCGCGACCTGTCTGCTCACGGTCGACGCGTCCGAATGCACCGCCTCGGCGAGCGCGCCCGAGCGCATCGGCCCGTCACACACCAGCCGGAACAGCACGATGAAGCCGGCCGGGTCGATCCCCGAACCGTCCTTGATCTGGGCCAGCGCCCGATCGCGCAGCCGGTGCAGCCGCACGAGCTGGACGGCGATCGCGTCGATCGCGGGTTCGGTCTCACTCATCTACTTTTACCTTTACTTGCATCAATCAATTAGTTGTGTAATGCAAGTATGTAGGCAGAACGGTCACCGGGGCAACCGTTTGAACTGCCTTTACTCGCCCTTGAACTGCGGCGCGCGCTTCTGGAACACCGCTGTGATCGCCTCCGGCAGGTCCTTCGACGGCAGGAACGCCGCGTTCCACGTCGACACGTAGCGCAGGCCGTCGGCCACCGCCGGGCTGGTCCGCTGCTCGAGCACATCCTTGATGCCCTGCACCACCAGCGGCGGGTTGGCGGCGATCTCGCGCGCCATCGCGTGCGCGGCGGCCAGCACAGCCTCCTGGTCGTCGAACACCTCGTTCACCAGACCCATCCGCTCGGCGCGCACCGCGTCGATATCCTTGGCGGTGAACGCCAGCTCACGCAGGTTGCCTTCACCGATGATGCCGGGCAGCCGCTGCAACGAACCGATGTCGGCGACGATCGCCACCTTCGCCTCGCGCAGGCTGAACTTGGCATCCGCGCTGGCCAGGCGAATATCGGCGGCCGCGATCAGGTCGAGTCCGCCGCCGATGCACCACCCCGACACCGCCGCGATCACCGGTTTGGTGCACTCGGCCAGCGCCGTCACCGAGGCCTGCATCCGGCGGACCTCCTTGAGGAACTCCGTGCGCGGCGCCGCCTTCGCGTCGTCGGCCAGCACCGGCGCGAGCGTGCTCGCGGTCGCGGCCAGGTCGAGCCCGAACGAGAAGTGCTTGCCCGATCCCGTGACCACCACGGCCCGCACCTGCGGGTCGAGGTCGAGCTCGGCGAAGACCTCCGGCAGTTCGCGCCAGAAATCGGGACCCATCGCATTGCCCTTACCCGGCCCGATCAACGTGACCTGGGCAACGTTATCGGCGATCTCGACGGTAAAGGCCTTCCATTCACTCATCCCCCGATTATTGCCGCCGCGCCAACTGGCCGGTCCCCGCACCCCCGACCCGCGCGGGCGTGCCCGGCTACGGGAGGCGACCCCGCGAACTCGAGCACGCCAGTGCTCCAGTTACACAGCATATTTCCCGCAATCGACCTACTCTGGATGACATGCGCAGGTCGTCTTTACCGCCGGTCGCATGCCGGGTCGCGGAAACTCTCATCGCCCGCGGGCATCACGGCGTCATCGTCTGTCCCGAGACGCCGGCACCCACCGCGGCCGATGCCGCTCGCGCCATGGGCGCCCAACCCACCGCGATTCTCACCGCCCAGGTCTTCCTGCTCGACAACGACCCGGTCCTGCTCCTGGTGGCCGACCACCACCGCGTCGACCTGGCCCGTACCGGCAAACGTCTCGAAGGCACCCTCACCGCCGCCCCCACCGCCCTGGTCGAACGCGTCACCGGCCAGCCCATCGACGGCACGGCGCCACTCGGCCATCCCACCAACCTGCCCACCTGGGTGGACACCGCCCTGGCCGCCCATCCTGAGGTCTGGGCCGCAGGCGGTCACCCGAACACCGTGTTCCGCACCAATTTCCGCGAACTGGTTCGCATCACCGCGGGCCTGCCGATCGACCTCGACTGAGCGCGGGTCACGTCCCGGCCGCGTGAGTTGGATCAATCGGACACAGTGGACGCGGGGCCCGACGGGCGGCGGGGCGTAAGTTGGGGGCGGTGGGCGATGTGCAACCTTCTGATACCGGTCTGGTGATTCCCGATGATCTGAGCGGGATCACGGCCGAGCAGTATCGGGCCTCTATGCGGCACTATCCGGCCGGCGTCACGGTGGTAACGCTGGGCGCCGAGAGCGGGCCGGTCGGTTTCACCGCGACCTCGTTCGCCTCGCTGTCGCTGGAACCGCCGCTGGTGTCGTTCAACATCGCGCACACCTCGTCGAGCATCGACGCACTGCGCGCCGCGGAATCGGTGGTCATCCACTTCCTCGGCGAACACCAGCGACACCTGGCCCACCGCTTCTCCCGCACCGCCGCCGACCGCTTCACCGACCGCGCCCTCTGGACCACCCTCGACACCGGTGAACCGGTGTTGCACGGCACCCCCATCTGGCTGCGCACCACCCTGCACAAACTCATCGACCTGGGCGACCACACCCTCGCCGTCGGCCTGGTGACCCGAGTCCACGACCAAACCGAAGAATCCCCCTCGGCCGCACCGCTGCTCTACTACAACGGCAAATACCACCGGCCCACCGCCCTAGACACCTGATCAAATACTCACCCGCGCCCGAAACACCGATCGGTTACCGACCTACTTTTCGCAGGCGACGCCGTCCCCGTCTCGGTCCAGATCAGAGCTGTAGCCCGGGTCGCCTCTGTACAGCGGGGCGGCACCAGCGGCTTTGGCAGCCTTGCAATTCGGGTAATAGGCGCCAGCCGGAGCAGGCGCCGGCGGCGGAGGTAGCTGGACGGACGGCGGGATCGGGATATCGACTGTTGTGGTCGGCACCGGGACGATGGCAGGCGGTGGCGGTGGCGGTGGTGCGAGAGTCGTGGTCGGCACAGGGGGAACCACCGGCACGTCGACCGTCGTGGTCGGCGCGAGCGACAGCGCTTCGGGTGCTGTGGTCACCGATGCGACGGTCGTCGCCAACGTCGTGGTGATAGTCGAGGATCCGGCGACGCGCGTGGTCGATGTCGGCGAGGTCTTGACGACCGGGGCCGGTTCGCCGTCACTGAGACCGGCGACCACCGATAGACCGAGCACGCCTGCGACTCCGACCCCGGCGATCAACGGCCAACGCCGCTTCTTCTCGGGTTCCCTGGGCGGACGAGCCCACGGATCGGACGGCGGAATCGGTCGCGTCACTTTGTCCCCTTTTGATTTATGGGCACTCTTGTGTGTTTCATCGCGACAGCTCCGGCACCTGTTACCCAATTCGAGAACGGGTCAAACCAGGAATTTTGCCGATCCGGCCACGCTCGATTCACGGGCGCGGATGGTGAGACTCGGCGTAGTCGCTGATCGGGCGACTACGCCGAGGCCGGGTTCAGCCGATCAGGCAGGGTGCCGCGCCTTCCGGGGAAGAGGCGGACAGCGGGCGGGTTTCGGGAGTCGGGTTCCAATGACCTTCGGTGGCAGCGTAATTCCAGCAAGGGCCGGTGGTGACCAAAGTGCTGACCGCCTCGATCAGCCGGTCGACGTCGGCGACCGTGGTGCCGAGGCCGATGCTGGCTCGCAGGGCGGCGTCGAGACCGAGGCGGGCCAGCAGCGGGTGGGCGCAGAATCGACCGTCACGGATGCCGATGGCGTGCTCGGCCGAGAGGTAGGCGGCGACCTTACCGGGAGCGTGACCGGCGACGGTGAAGGCGACGATGCCGACGCAGTCGGGGCTGTCGGACCAGATGTTGACCAGGTCTACGCCGGGAAGCGCGGACAAACCGTCGCGGAGACGGTCCGCCAGCAGTCGTTCGTGGGCAACCAGTTCGGCGGGATCGATCGCCGCGAACGCGTCGCAAGCAGCCGCGATAGCAGCCGCGCCCAACACATTCGGCGAACCGGCCTCGTGCCGCTGCGGCGCACACGCCCATTCGACCTCCGCCACACCGACCTCACGCACCGCTCCGCCACCGGCGAGGTAGGGCTCACCCTGGTCCAGCCAGTCCCGCCGACCCACGAGCACACCCGAACCGAACGGCGCGTAGAGCTTGTGCCCGGAGAACGCGATGTAGTCGATACCGTTCTCGCGCAACGAGATCCGTCGATGCGGGGCCAGCTGAGCGGCGTCGACCAGGATGCGCGCGCCACACAGGTGCGCCACCCGCGCGAGACGTTCCAGCGGCAGCACCTCACCGGTGACGTTGGACGCCCCGGTCACGGCGAGTAGCGCGGCGGGCCTGCTGCACAGCTCCGCGACCACACGCTGAATCGTCTCCTCGACCGTGCCCGCGGCCCGCACCACCCGGCGACCGCGCTCGGCCCACGGCAGGAAGTTGGCGTGGTGTTCGATATCGAGCACCACGGTCTCCCCCGGCACGCACCCGGCCAGCAGGTTCAGCGAATCGGTGGTGTTGCGGGTGAACACCACGACCTGGTCGTCGTCGGCGTCGAGGAACCGGGCGACCGCGCCCCGGGACGCCTCGTAGCACTCGGTCGAGATCCGTGAGGCATACCCGGCGCCCCGATGCACGCTGGCGTAGAACGGCAGCAACTGCGAAATCCGGTCGGTGACCTGCTTCAACGCGGGCGCACTCGCCGCGTAATCGAAGTTGGCATAGGAGCTGGTACCACCCTGAACGAGCGGAACCTGCAGGTCGGCACCGGAAACAGCGGCGATGGCACAGGTGGGGTCGATTACAGCAGTCATGACGAAATCCCGTCGGCTCAGGGACCCGCTCAAAAGAGGTGGCCCGCGCTTGCCGCGTCCACTTCGGACGTCGGCCCGGTCGTCACCCGGAGCACCCCACCGCGGAGGAGGGTTGCCGACCAGCAAGCCGGGGCTGAACGCTGGTACTCGTGACCTGCAACGAGACTGGCAGACGACCGCGGCAGCTGTCAACCACCAGTCCGCGGGTCTCCCGGAAGCAGGCGCAGCACCACGCTCGCCCCGGTGCTCGACGACGGCTACACCGCGCGCACAACCGCCGCGGAGTTCCAGACGCGACATACGCCGGGACCGTGCAAGCCGAGATCTAGCAAATCATTCGCGAGTTCGCCCAGACGACCGCTTACCGCGGCATCCGCGCTCGCATCGAAAATCGGGTAGCCGCAGGCGATCTCGAGTCCGCCGTCACGCTGGGCAGGACCGCGGCTGCGACCTACGGCGCCCGGAACTGGATCGTCAACGACTGCGTGAGCACATTGCTCGACTCGTCGCCACCGGAGAAGGTGGCGGCGGTTCTGCGGATAGTGGCGGCGACCGACCCGGAGAAGAGCCAGGCGGGCCGAATTGCGGCGAAACTGGCAGGCTCGCTCGAGCCCGACGACGCGATCGCCGCGTTCGCTCAGGCCGATGCGGTCGGGCCGATCGCGGATGATCTGCGCGCCTGCCTGCTGCACGAGTTCATCCTGCGCGGCATCGTCGTGACCGAGCACGATGAGATCCGGCAGTGGGCGACCTCCACGCACTGGTCGGGTCATCCGCTGCGCGCACTTCCGCTCGAACGCACACCGTTCGAGAACGGCCTTGCCCTACGCCAATTCAGCAGGCACGGTTCGAGTGCCGGCCTGCCGTTCCGCTTGGTTCTCGCGCGTCGCTTGGGATATCGGCATCGTCGCCATCACCGCCGAGCCCACCCTGTCGATCCTCGCCGCCACCGACACCGACTGACGGTTTCGCCCCGACCGCAGCGTCCGCTCCGACCCCGGCCCACCATCGCCACGCCCAGCGACATGATCGGATATCCCGCAGCGACAATTGCCCCGAGTTGCCTGCTCGCGCCCAGTTCCCAACCATTCGAGAACTCCATGATGGATGCCCGAGATGATTGGGTCGCTCCACTATTTGCTAGAGTTCCCTCTCATGTCCACGAACACGAACTCCGTCCGCGGTCTGCCGCGCTATCCGGTGTACGCGCTCGGACGGCTCACCAAGGCGCTGCACGCCGAGATCGATCTCCCGCTGCGCGATCACTGGGTGCTCACCTTCATCTCCGAGAACGCCGACCTGACGCAGAAGAAGGTGGGCGACGCGCTCGGTATCGACCGCAGTGAAGTCGTCCGGCTGATCGACGCGCTGGAACGCGACGACCTGGTCGAACGCACCCGCGACGGCAAGGATCGCCGCAAATACCGGCTGCGGATCACCGAGGCCGGGCGCAAGCAGTGCAAGCGCACCGACAAGCTGATTGCCGATGCCACCGCGCGCGTGCTGGGAAGCCTCGACGAACACGAACAGCAGACGCTGCACCGCCTGGTCGTCTCCGCCCTCGGCGAGCTGCCGGAATCGCCGTCGTGAACAGCGCCGACGGCGCGCCGTCGGCTGCCGTCCGGCCATACCCGCACCGAGTACCGTTGGCATCTGGTGACCATCCCGTTTGCCCTCCGGTAACCCGCTCATGAAACAACAGACACCACCGATGGGGGTCAACCGATGAGAGGTGGACTGAGCACGATGCTCGAGCCACACACTGAGGTACCGGCGGTCCTGCGCGACCCGCTGCTGCGCGCCGATCTCGCCGCGCCGACGCGCACCCTGGTCGACATCCTGACCAGCACTGCCCTCGCACATCCTGACGCACCGGCCATCGACGACGGCACCGTCGTGCTCAGCTACATGGAGCTGATCGCCACGATCGAGGCCAGGATGGCCGAGCTCACCGAGGCGGGCGTACGCCCCGGCGACCGGGTCGGCGTGCGGATGCCGTCGGGCTCCGCCGCGCTGTACGTGACGATTCTGGCCGTGCTCTACTGCGGCGCCGCCTATGTCCCCGTCGACGCCGACGACCCGGAGGAACGCGCCAAGCTCGTCTTCGGTGAGGCGCGCGTGAGCGCGATCGCGACCGCCGACGGTATCGAGTCGGCCACCACCGCCGCGGGCGAACACGACTGGAACACCCTGCCCGCCCCGGCCGACGACGCGTGGATCATCTTCACCTCCGGCTCCACCGGCACCCCCAAAGGCGTTGCGGTCACTCATCACAACGCCGCTGCCTTCGTCGACGCCGAGGCTCGCCTGTTCCTGCGGAAGGCCCCGATCGGCCCCGGCGACCGGGTGCTGGCCGGGCTGTCGGTGGCCTTCGACGCCTCGTGCGAGGAAATGTGGCTGGCCTGGCGCAACGGCGCCTGCCTCGTCCCCGCCCCGCGTGAGCTGGTGCGCACCGGCGCCGACCTCGGCCCGTGGTTGATGCGCCGCGAGATCAGCATCGTCTCGACGGTGCCGACGCTGGCCGCGACATGGCCCGCCGAGGCCCTGGAATCGGTGCGGCTGTTGATCTTCGGTGGCGAAGCGGTGCCGCCGGAGCTGGCCGAACGGCTGGCGGGCGCCGACCGCGAAGTGTGGAACACCTACGGCCCCACCGAGGCGACCGTCGTCGCGTGCGCCGCGCTGCTCACCGGCGAAATGCCCGTTCGGATCGGCCTGCCGCTCGACGGCTGGGACCTCACCGTGGTCGACGCGCAGGGCGAGCCGGTGGCCGAAGGCGAAACCGGCGAACTCGTGATCGGTGGCGTCGGCCTGGCCCGCTACCTCGATCCGGCCAAGGACGCCGAGAAGTACGCGCCGCTGCCCTCGCTCGGCTGGGAACGTGCTTATCGCAGCGGCGATCTGGTGCGCAACGACCGCGACGGCCTGATCTTCCTCGGCCGCGCCGACGATCAGATCAAGATCGGCGGCCGCCGTATCGAACTCGGCGAGCTCGACAATGCGCTCCAGCATCTGCCGGGCGTGAGCGGCGCGGCTGCCGCGATCCGAACCACCAAGGCGGGCAACAAGATCCTCGTCGGCTACCTCACCGGCGCCGGCCCCGATTTCGATGTGAAGAAGGCAAGAAAGATACTGGCCGAACAACTTCCGGCGCCGCTGGTGCCGCGCCTGGCTGTTGTCGCGGACCTGCCGACGCGCACCTCCGGCAAGGTCGACCGCGACGCGCTGCCGTGGCCGCTGCCCTCCACCGACGAACCGGCCGAGGCAAGCCTGTCCGGCACGGCGGCCTGGGTAGCGGGCCTGTGGGACGCGATCCTCGGCGCCCAACCCACCGACCTCGACGCCGAGTTCTTCGATCTGGGCGGCGGGTCGCTGTCGGCGGCGCAGCTGGTCGGCGCACTGCGTGAGCGGTATCCCCACGTCACCGTCGCCGATCTCTACGACCACCCGCGCCTCGGCGCGCTCGTCGAACTTCTCGACGGCAGCGCACCGGTCGCGGCCGTCGATGTTCGCCTCGTGCGACCGACACCGTTGCGGGCGCAGATCATCCAGGTGCTCGCCACGATTCCGCTGACCACCCTCACCGGATTGCAGTGGGTCACCTGGCTGGCGGTCGTGTCCGGCATCGCGGGCTGGTCGGGTTCACTGCCGTGGCTGCCACGCCTGTCGTGGTGGTGGATTCTGCTGGCCTTCGTCCTGTTCATCTCCCCGATCGGCCGGATGACGATCTGCGTGGCGGGTGCGCGCACCCTGCTCGCCGGATTGCGGCCCGGCTCCTACCCTCGCGGCTCGGCGGTGCACCTGCGTTTATGGGCTGCCGTCAGGCTGTCGGAGGCGAGTGGCGCCGAAAGCCTGTCCGGGGCGCCACTGATGGTCCCGTTCGCGCGGGCGCTGGGCGCCAAGATCGGCAAGGGCGTCGACCTGCACAGCCTGCCCCCCGTCACCGGCATGCTCGAACTCGGCGACGGCGCCAGCGTCGAACCCGAGGTGGATCTGTCCGGCTACTGGGTCGACGGCGACATCGTGCACATCGGCGGCATCACCATCGGTGACGGCGCGGTGATCGGCGCCCGATCGATCCTGTTGCCCGGCAGTAAGATCGGCAAGAAGGCCGAGATCGCCCCCGGCTCCGCCGTCGCGGGCAAGGTCCGCGGTGATCAGGAATGGGCGGGCTCGCCCGCCGCCAAGACCGGTAAGTCGCGACACCGCTGGCCCGATCACTCCCCGGAACGCGCACGGCACTGGCTGGTGGTGTTCGGTCTGTCGTCGATGGTGCTGGCCGCGATGCCCGTGTTCGGCCTCGCCGTCGGCGGCACCTTCATCGCCTGGTGGGTCCGCGAGGAGACCAGCATCAGCACCGCCGCGCTGCGCGGTTTCGCCATCCTGCCGCTGGCCACGCTGCTCAGTCTCGGCGTGTACGCGGTGGCGACCGTGCTCGCGGTGCGCCTGCTCAGCATCGGTCTGCGCGAGGGCTACCACCCCGTGCGCAGCCGGACCGGTTGGCAGGTGTGGGCCACCGAACGCCTGCTCGATTCCGCCAGGACCTTTTTGTTCCCGCTCTACGCCAGCCTGCTCACCCCGGTCTGGTTGCGGTTGCTCGGCGCGAAGATCGGCAAGAACGTCGAGGCGTCGACCGTGCTGATGTTGCCCAAGTTCACCGTGATCTCCGACGGCGCGTTCCTCGCCGACGACACCATGATCGGCAGCTACGAACTCGGTGGCGGCTGGCTGCGCATCGGTGAGTCCAAGGTCGGCAAGCGCGCCTTCCTCGGCAACTCGGGGATGACGGCGCCGGGTCGACGCGTACCCAAGAACGGATTGGTCGCGGTGCTCTCGGCCGCGCCGAACAAAGCCAAGGCGGGCTCGTCGTGGCTGGGCAGCCCGCCGGTGCGGCTTCGTCGCGCGGCCGAATCCACCGACACCGCGCGCACTTTCGATCCGCCGCTGCGATTGAAGCTGGCGCGCGCCTTCGTGGAGACCTGCCGGCTGATCCCGGTGATGGTGACTTTCGCCATCGGGCTCGGTGTGCTGCTCGTGCTCGCGCTGATCGCCCAGCACACCGATTACCTTGTCGCAGCCTTGGTTTCGGGTCTGGTCCTGATGGTCGCGGGCGCGCTCGCGGGAGTCATCGCGGTGGCCGCCAAGTGGTTGATCGTCGGCCGGATCCGCGCGGTGGAGTACCCGCTGTGGAGCTCTTTCGTGTGGCGCAACGAGGTCTCCGATGCCTTTGTCGAGACCGTCGCGGCACCGTGGTTCGCGCGTGCGGCGACGGGTACTCCGGTGATGAATCTGTGGCTACGCGGACTCGGGGCCAAGATCGGTCGCGGGGTATGGTGCGAGTCCTATTGGCTACCGGAGGCGGACCTGGTGACACTCGGTGACGGTGCGACCGTGGAGCGCGGCTGCGTGGTGCAAACGCACCTGTTCCACGACCGCATCATGTCCATGGACACAGTCACACTCGATGCCGGCGCCACCCTCGGCCCGCACTGCGTTGCCCTGCCCGCCGCCCATATCGGAGCGGGCGCCACCATCGGACCAGCCTCGCTCGTCATGCGCGGCGACGTGGTTCCCCCATCGACTCGCTGGTGGGGAAATCCCATCTCGCCCTGGACCGATCCCGCCTCGACGCGGGAGTCGAGGCAGCGCGGAGCCGCCTGATGCGGAGCAAGTTCTACGAAGACCCCATCGACAACTACCTGCCGCAGAACGGCAATCGCGGCTACCGCGTGTCGCGCTACGAGTTGGAGCTGAGCTACAAACCGGCCAGCAACCGGCTCGTCGGACGCGCGCTGGTCATCGCGGTCACCACGGCCGTGCGGCCGTGGTTCACCCTCGACATGTCGCAGGCGCTGACGGTGTCGAAGGTACTCGTCAACGGGTCGAGAGCAGCCAAGTTCAGCCATCAGCAGGGCAAGCTCGCGGTCACCCCGCAGCAGAAGATCCCCGCCGGTGGTGTCCTCGGAATCACCATCCACTATTCGGGCACCCCCAAACCGGTGCGCGGGCCGTGGGGCGAGGTCGGCTGGGAAGAGCTCACCGAGGGCGCGCTGGTCGCCAGCCAGCCCAACGGCGCCGCCTCGTGGTTCCCCTGCGACGACCACCCCAGTTCCAAAGCGTCCTACCGCATTTCGATCACCACCGACAGCCCGTTCTACGCCCAGGCCAACGGCGCCCTGGTCGGCAAGCAGGCCAAGGCCAGCCAGACCACCTGGGTGTACGAGATGGCCGAGCCGATGGCCAGCTATCTGGCGACGATCCAGATCGGCAACTACCGCAGGTACCGGGTGGGGGCCGTCGGCGAACCGGTGCCGATGCACGCGGTGATCCCGCCGCGGTTGCGGGCGAACTTCGACCACGACTTCGCGCGCCAGCCCGAGATGATGGCGCTGTTCACCGAGAAGTTCGGGCCGTACCCGTTCGACGATTACACCGTGGTCGTCACCGACGACGACCTCGACATCCCGATCGAGGCGCAGGGCATCTCGATCTTCGGCGCCAACCATTGCGACGGCAAGCGCGGCGCGGAACGTCTGGTCGCGCACGAACTCGCCCATCAGTGGTACGGCAACAGCCTGACGCTGAAGCAGTGGCAAGACATCTGGCTGCACGAGGGCTTCGCCTGCTACGCGGAATGGCTCTGGTCGGAAGCCTCGGGCGGGGCTACCGCGGATCAGCTGGCTCGGGCCGCGCGGGCGAACCTGGCGCGTCAACCGCAGGACATCGTCGTCGGCGATCCCGGGCCCAAGGACATGTTCGACGACCGGGTCTACAAACGCGGAGCTCTCACGCTGCACGCGCTGCGACTGGAACTGCGCGATCATCTGTTCTTCGAACTGATCAGAGAATGGACCGCGCGCTATCGGCACTCCTGTGTCACCACCGAGGAATTCGTCGATCTGGCCGGTCATTACAGCGTCGCGCCGCTGCGTGGGTTGTTCGCGGTCTGGCTCGGCACCAAGCCGCTGCCGCAACTACCGCCACTGGGCGGGCAAGCCCATCAGAACACCAAGTAGCGCCGAGCCAGTTCCTCGACCAGCGGGTCCTCGGCGGACACCATCTCGAGCGCCTCGAGGTCGGCCGCGACAGCGACAGCGCGGGTGTCGTCCTGCTCCGGATCGGGTCCGTCTTCGTTGAGCCTGCGCAGCAATGTCTGCCGGACTCGGTCCTTCAATGAATCGCCCATCTGTCCAGACTGCCTGGTGATCGGCGTCCACACCAGCATCAGACGGGCGTGAGCCAGGTGCCCCACGGGGTGTTGCGCAGGACGGAATAGACGGCGAGCAGGCCGAAGAACGACCACACCACCACCGGGTTCAGGCCGGGCAGGCGCCACCGTAGTCCGCGCCGAGCACGCAGCAGCCAGTCGATCACGAAGACCGCGAAGGCGATGGTCAGCGGCACGGCGAGCAGATTGCTGTGCAGCGAGTCGATGATGTTGCCGTCGGTGAGGTTGTGCATCGCGCGCATGCCGCCGCAGCCGGGGCAGTAGACCCCGAACAACACATAGACCGGACACAGACCGTAGGAACCCTCGACGTGCGGGTCGCGGAAATGCAGTAGGGCCAGCGTGCCGATACCGAGACCGGCGGCGATCAGCGGCGGTGCCATCCGCTGCCAGTTCGCCGGTGCGGGCTGGTGATCCGCGTCGGCCGTGACAGGCGTTGTATCCACTCCCCTAAGGTAGCGGCGGCCGAGAGCCGCCGCCAGCGCCTACCGCGTTCCATCGATACCCGATCGTGCTCGGCGAGTGTAATTTTTCGTCGATTTCAGGCGATTTCACAATACCGGCACGCCTGGTGACCCAGTTCACAACAAGTGGGACACTGTGACCCGCTAACCCTAGCTAGCACCCCTGCTTGCACTGTACGGTGGCCTACGACACAAAGGAGTGCCGATGCTTGCGAAGTCGATGATGACGCTCGCGGCAGCGCGATCCATGGTCTCTCACCTCGAGACCGGCGCACTGACCGCACAGTTCCGTGCCGGGCTGCGGACCCGCAGTTTCGCGACCGCGAAACTCAACGCCCCCACCGCCGAGCACCGAATCGTCCCGGTGACCACGACGGACGGCGCCCAGCTCCGAGTCCACGTCTACGGCCCCGATACCGCCCCCACCCTGGTTCTCGTCCACGGCTGGGCCTGCAGTATCGAGTACTGGAACCCCCAGATCACCGCCTTCGCCGGCGAATACCGCGTGGTCAGCTACGACTAGCGCGGCCACGGCGAATCCACCCTCGGCACCGCCGCGCCCAGCGAGAACACCCTGGCCGACGATCTTTCCGCGGTCCTCGACGCGACGCTGCGCGGGGACGAGAAGGCCGTCCTGGCCGGGCACAGCATGGGCGGGCTCACCATTCAGGCCTGGGCCAAGCACCACCCCGAGCAGGTATCACAACGCGCGTCGGCCGTGCTGCTCGCCAACACGGCCAATGCCGCGATCCGCTGGGAAACCGACATGCTGCCGGTGCTGAACAAGCAGCTCACCGTCGCGCAGTACCCGGTGACCCTGCTCGGCGCACCGGTGCGGATGCCGCAGCCGGTCAGCGAGTCACTGCTGTTCGCGCCGCTGCCGATTCCCGGCGGCTGGTTCACCCAGCAGGTTTTCCGCAGTCGCATTCTCACCCCCGAGGCCACCGCCGACGAGGTCGACTTCGCGATGGGCATCATCCGCTCCTGCCGTCCGATCGCCCGTGGCCGCCACGCCGCCGCCATGGCCGACATGGATCTGTCGACCGGCACCGCCAACCTGACCGTGCCGACCACCGTGATCGCCGGGGCCAGGGACCGGCTGCTCCCGCAGCGCCTTTCCCGCCCGATCGTCGACATTCTGCGCCGCACCGGCCACCTGGCCGATTTCCATGTGCTGCCGCACGGCCACCTCAGCAATATCGAAGACACCGATGCCTTCAACGCCGTGCTCCACCAGATCCTGCGTAGCACCATGAACTCTCGGGCCACCCGCCGCAACGTCGCCGCACGCTGACCCGAGCCTGGTTCTCCTGAGACCGATCAACGGCGATCGGCTCAGGGGTACTCGTACCGAGGCCCCCGATCCGCCGATCGGGGGCCTTTCCCGTTGTCAGGGCCTGAGCAAGCCCCAGTACACGGCCCACACCGTGAAACCGATCCCGGCGCAGACGACCAGAACCCACCGGATCCGCGGACCCACGCCGTCGCGCGACCGTGGGCGGCCGACGATGACGAAGCCGAGCGCGACCACCGCACAACAGGCGATCACCTGCAACGCCGCCCAGGACAGTGTGCGACCGAATATCAGCGGACCGAATTGCGTCGCCCTCGAAGACGCGACGAACAGCAGTTGCGCGAAAGCGCCCGCGATACCGATTACCGACGCCGCCACCAGCATCCGCGCGGGTGCGACACTGGGCAAGCGCCACGCCCGGACGAAGCCGGTCAGCGCGTACCCGAGCAGTGCCAGCACCGTCCCCACCAGCACGATGAGCTGGGCCGTCGGGGACTCCCACCACTTCAGCGGCGCCAGCGGCGTCACGGAATGCCCTTGCACCGCCGGTGAATCCGCGCTCGCGTCGGCCGTTCCGGGCAGCCCCTTCACCCAATCACCCATCAGTCGGACATAGCCGGGCGCCAACTCCTCGCCCCTGTCGAAACCATCGGTCGTGGTGAAGCCGCCGTGCTGGGCATTCGGGAGAGTGCGCAGGGTGTAGTTCGTCTTGCCGGTTCGGTCGAAGACTTCCTGGAAGCCGCGCAGGCTGTCGCCCGGCGGGGTCAACCGGTCCTGCTCGCCCCAGATACCCAGCACGGGCTGCTCGATCCGGGCCAGCACGGGCAGCGGGTCGTAGTCGGCCTGGGCGAACAGCCCCGCACCCGCCATCACTCGAATTCCATTGCGTCCCAGCACATCGACCATCGAACCGCGCACGCCCGCGGCCTCGAATCTGGTTTCGTTGGCCCAGGTCTGCTGCGCGGCCGGCACACCCGAGTTGGCGCCGATGGTGATCAGGAACGCGGCATCGGCCGACCGTGACGCAGCCAGCGGTGCGACCCAGCCACCCTCCGACAGGCCCCAGATCCCCACCTTCGACGGGTCGACCTCCGGCCTGCTCCGCAGAGCCGCGACGCCGGCGAGAGCGTCATCGGCGAGCAGAGAATAGTCGCGGTGCGCGGGCGTGTAGTCCTCGGTCCGCTTGTCGTAGCGCAACGCGACGATCCCTTCGCGCGCCAGAGCTGTGGCGACTTGCGCGTATTGGGGGCTGTTCGACGTACCGGATCCGTGTACGAGCACTACGCCGGGTCGGCCGGTCGCGCCCGCGGGTGCGTGGACCGTGGCGCCCGTCGTCGTCGCGTCGGACCGGATGAAGGTGATGTCAGTGGTGGCGATGTCATCGGCGTGTGCGAGCGGAGCGCCTACGACGATCGCAGCGATCACAGTGGTGAGCAGGGCAATTCGAACAAGCACAGGTCTACTCGCTGTCGTTCATACCCGGTGCCGGGAAGGCGATGAATCGAGTCAGCACCCGGCGCGCCCCCGGCCTGTCCGCGGCGTGGGTGGACTGAAATCGTTTGAGCAGGACGAGGTAGTCCTCGCAGAAGGCTTCGAGTTCCTCCCTGGTCGCGTATATCGCCCCGCGTGAGAAGGGCATCACGTCGCCCCAGTCGCCGAGCTGTTCGCGCTCGTCCCGGAACCGCTGGAACATCTCGATATCGTCGGTGATGTGCTGCGCGACAAGCCCTTCCAGCAACTCACGCATCTCGGGTGACTGACCCTTGTCCAACCGGTAGCGCAGATCCTTCGGTGGCGACCGCCACCACCGCTCCTTGCCCTTGGCCAGCTCCGGCGCCTCCTCGATGAACCCGTGTTCGGCGAGCTGACGCAGGTGATAGCTGGTCGCGCCGGTGTTCTCGTCCAGCCTGTCAGCCAGCGCTGTCGCAGTCGCGGGCCCGTTCTCGGCGAGCACCCGCAGGATGCGCTGGCGCAGCGGATGCGCGAGCGCTCGCAACGCAGCGGGATCGGTGATCTCTCTGGGTGGTACCTCGTCGGCCATAATCGAACCGTACGCCGTGCACAAAACAATGTGCAAAGAACTTTATGCAACTATGTCACTCAACAGCGCACACACTTCGCCCACCACGACCACCATGCCGCAGGCACAGCCCCACTCACCGGACACAGCAAAAGGCCCTCCCCGGTTTCCCGGCGAGGGCCCTGACTTGTCGTTTGGGTGAGATGTGGCAACGCCGTGACAGCCTCGGATGCAGGTTTGAGGCGAGTTGCCCACCGTCGAACGTCCGATCAGGCCGATGACAGCATTGCCCTCATTCGGCGTTGGTCACGTAGAAGATCGCATTCGGTCTACGAATTTCGTGCGGCATGTCTTCGTCCAGCCAGTCCTGCTCGGAACCACCGTCGAGCTGCCCAACCCCAACACCCACAATCACACGCCACCTCCGTGGCTGAAGTTTGCCGATTACCCGGCAGGGAAGGCTGTAGGGCACCTCGGATAGGTGGACTACGAAGCGCATGATCGCCGGGCCTCTCTCACGGACAAATGGTGTCCAAATCTACCCCGCCAACGCACCACCCACGCGTCCGCTTATTCCGCTGATCGCGCCCTATCGGCGACCACCACTGGCCGTGTTCTGGGTGGGGTTGCACACACAGGGGCTGGCTCACCGCCTGCTCGATACGGCCTGCCGTTCACACGCAGAGGCTCACAGGCCAAGGGTTGCTCAGCACTCAGCGAAGCTGACGTCATCGGCCCCATCGAGGTGTGGGGGACGCGGGATCACAACGCAGGCCACCCAGACCAGGGCCACGCGGCCATCGGTCGCGACAACACCGACCTCACCGCACGTTCTCTTCAACAGTTCCACAGGCTGACATATCGGCCGGGAAAGGAGGTGATGACGCGCGCCCCCAGCGGGAATGCGCCAAGATCTCCCGATGGAGTCCTACCAATGCGCCTTCTGCGGAACCGCTCTCGATGGGGCGGACGCCGAGTTCCGATCGGTGATGGTGTCTGCATCCCGCTCACGCCAGGAGTTATTCGCCCACAGGGGATGCCTGATCACGGCGATCGTGCCCACGTTTCCACTGGGTGAGACACTGGAGGGCCCGCCCTTCGAGGTGATCTGACCCACTGCTTCGTGCCCCTCGCGCGGGCGACTGCGGATTCCGTCCAGCAGCGCGCCGAGGAAGGCGACCCAGGCAGGTCTCCGCTGCGGGCACTTTGAAGGCTCTTGTGGCAAAGCGTGACAAGAACGATTCCGCCCCGATACGGAGCAAGATAAGAAAAATCGGAAAGCGGTTGGTTAGGACCGCTTTCCGACTGGAGCCGCCTGCGAGAATCGAACTCGCGACCTTTTCATTACGAGTGAAGCGCTCTACCGACTGAGCTAAGGCGGCGTACCTTTCGGCGGTGCGAGTCTATCGCCTGTGGGTCAGAACGCGAAAACAGCAGGTCACCGTGGGGCTCGCGAGTGTCTGTTAGGTCAACAGGAGAACTGGAACGGATAGCACGGTGGAGGTGGGGCTGTTGTCGTTGGCAGTGGGGGTGGAGATGACGCCGCCGCAGCTGGTGCGGCAGGAGACTGCGTCACGGTGGTGACTGTCGGCGTATCAGCAGGGTCGGCGGACGCCATGCTGGCGATGGTCAGTACGACCAGTATGAGCACCACCCCGCCCACCAGCACAGCGAAGGCCCACAGAATCGGCATGTGTGACGCGCTGCGATAGCCGGCGACGTGCAGCGAACGGTAGCGCCCTGGCCGGGCTTTGCGTCTACTCACCAGCCTGGCCTGTCTTCGTAGCGCTCACCCGGGAACTGTCCCCCGAAGCCGATCCGCACCGCCCCGTTTCCCATCCCGAAAGTATGACCTGAGGGTGCGAAAGAATCGGCGACCTTCCACCAAATGCGTTGGCGCGGTGCGTTTTCGGGTTGATCCGGACTTTCCGAACGGGTGGTCAGGTAGTGCGGACGGTGATGAGGGTGGCGACCATGGCGGCGACGGCGAAGCGCGGTTTCACGTTGAGGTCGAGGGCTTCGCGGCAGGCCAGGACGGCGTCGATGCTGCGGAGCAGGCCTTCGGGGCGGACGCTGGTGGCGAGGTCGGTGATCTCGGCTGCCATGTCGGGGTGGGTCAGGGTGATGGGGGTGCCGCGTCCGGCGAAGCGCATGGCCAGGGCGTCGCGGTACATGCCCGCGATGTCGATGAGCGCGCGGTCGAGTGCGTCGCGGCCGGTGCGGGTGGCGCGGGATTTCTGGCGGCGTTCGAGGTCTTTGAGGACGCCCGCCGAACCGCGGGTGGCGGAGGCCGAGCCTTTGCCGGTGCCGCCCGCGCCGAGAGCGGTGGCGAGTTCGTCGCGTTCGCGGTCGTCGCGGTCGGCGCTCATCAGTTTGGCTTCGTCGTCGGCGGACTTCACCAGCTCGTCGGCGGCGGTGTAGGCGGCGCCGGGGCGTTCGGTGGCCGTGACGAGCGCGAGGGCGCGCTTGCGGCGTTGGCGTGCGTCTTCGTCGGTGGCGAGACGGCGGGCGCGGCCGACGTGGCCGCCGCTGACCGAGGCCGCCCAGTCGGCGGTTTTCGCGTCGAGCTGGTCGCGCTCGCGCAGGACCTGCGCGATCGCCGGGACGGTCGGGGTCACGAGGTGTACGTGCCTGCACCGTGAGCGCAGGGTGACGGAGATGTCCTCGGGGTCGACAGTGGGGGCGCACAGCAGGAAGACGGTGCGGTCCGGCGGTTCCTCGACCACCTTGAGCAGCGCGTTGGCGGCGCCCTCGGTGAGACGGTCGGCGTCTTCGACGACCACGACCTGCCAGCGACCGGTGCTGGGGCGACGCGCCGCGATCTGCACGATCGCGCGCATCTCCTTGGTACTGATGCTCAGGCCCTCGGGGATGATGCGCCGCACATCACCGTGGGTGCCTGCCATCGTGGTGGCGCAGGCATGACATTTTCCGCAGCCGACGATGTCGGGATCGGTGCACTGCAACGCCGCCGCGAAACACAGCGCAGCGACAGACCGACCCGAACCGGGCGGTCCGGTGAACAACCACGAATGCGTCATCGCACCGGTGACCACACCGGCCCGCGCCGCCCTCGCGGCAGCGGCCAGTTCGGTCTCGACCACGTCCTGGCCGACCAGTCGATCGAAGACACCTGCCACGCGCTACACCCTAGCCGCGAGGTCCGACAGGGACGACGGACGGCCGGGCACCATCACCAGGCTGCCGGGCTTCCGCTCCCCCGCGCGCAGCGCAAGCCACCCCGGCTCGGGCACCCCGGCGCCCAGACCCTGCGTCACCGGAAGAGCGCGACGGCCCGCCCTCCGCTGGGGTGCGCGTGACCCGCAGCGGTAGTGTCGATCAGTCCTCTTCTGTCCCAGCCGATTTCGCTGCGGACTTCTTCGCCGGAGCCTTCTTCGCTGCCGTCTTCTTCGCGGTCGTCTTCTTCGCCGTGGTCTTGGTAGCGGTCTTCGTCGCCGTCGACTTCGCCGCCGCCTTCTTGGCAGGCGCCTTCTTGGCCGCCTTCTTCGCGGTCGTCTTCTTCGCGGCCTTCTTCACCGGCCCACGTGCCCGGCGATCGGCCAGCAATTCGGAAGCGCGCTCGTCGGTGATCGACTCCACCTCGTCCCCCTTGCGCAGACTCGCGTTGGTCTCGCCATCGGTGACGTACGGACCGAAACGGCCGTCCTTGATCACCATCGGCTTGTCCGTGGCGGCATCCTTGCCCAGCTCACGCAGCGGTGCCGCGGCCGAAGCCTGCCGTCCGCGTCGCTTGGGTTCGGCGTAGAGCTTCAGCGCCTCCTCCAGCGTGACCGAGAACAGCTGATCCTCGGTCGCCAGCGAACGAGAGTCGGTGCCCTTCTTCAGATATGGGCCGTAGCGGCCGTTCTGCGCGGTGATCTCCTCGCCCGAGGTGGGATCGTTGCCGACCACGCGGGGCAGCGAGAGCAGCATCAGCGCGTCGTCGAGGGTGATCTCGGCCAGGTCCATCGACTTGAACAACGAACCGGTGCGGGGCTTGACCTCCGCGGCCTTCTTGGTCTTCTTCGCGGGCGGCGCGTCCGGGTCGGGCGCGGGCGGTTCCGGCAGCACCTCGGTGACGTAGGGGCCGAAACGCCCTTCCTTGGCGACGATCTCGTTCCCCGACACCGGGTCGATGCCGAGCGAACGACCCTCCTGCGGCGTCGAGAAGAGCTTCTCGGCGACCTCGGGAGTGAGCTCGTCGGGCGGCAGATCGTCGGGCAGGTTCGCTCGCTGCGAGATCCGATCACCTTCGGGGTCATCGGGATTGATGACCATTCGCTCGAGATACGGACCGAACCGGCCGACCCGGACCACGACATCGCGGCCCTCTTCGTCGACGAACATCTTGATCGAGTTCACTTCGCGCGCGTCGATGTCGTCGAGCTGCACGGAGACCATCTTCTTGAGGCCACCCGAGCGTGCGACCGAACCCTCGGCGCCGGACTCGCCGCCGAAGTAGAAGCTGGACAACCAGTTTCCGCGTTGCTCGCGTCCACCGGCGATCGCGTCGAGGTCGTCCTCCATCGCGGCGGTGAAGTCGAAGTCGACGAGCCGACCGAAGTACGCCTCGAGCAGACCGATCACCGCGAACGCCACCCAGGCCGGGGCCAGCGCGCTGCCGCGCTTGTAGACGTATCCGCGATCCAGGATCGTCTTGATGATCGAGGAGTAGGTCGACGGACGGCCGATGCCGAGGTCTTCCAGCGTCTTGATCAGTGAGGCTTCGGTGTAGCGGGCGGGCGGGTTGGTGCTGTGGCCGTCGGGGTTGAGCTCGACGGCGGTGACGCTCTGGCCCTCTTCCAGTGCGGGCAAACGGGATTCGGCGTCGTCGGACTGGCCGCCGGCCTCCTCGTCCACGCTCTCGACGTAGGCCTTGAGGAACCCGGCGAAGGTGATGGTGCGGCCGGAGGCGGAGAACACACACTCCTCACCGGTCCGGGCGGTGCCGGTGATGCGCAGGGTCAGCGTGGTGCCGCGTGCGTCGACCATCTGGGAGGCGACCGTGCGCTGCCAGATCATCTCGTAGAGCTTGAACTCGTCGTTGTCGACCTTGGAGGCCAGCTGACCGGGCGTCATGAACGTGTCACCCGAGGGACGGATCGCCTCGTGTGCTTCCTGCGCGTTCTTGACCTTGCGGGTGTACTGGCGCGGCGACGGCGAGACGTACTCCGCACCGTAGAGCTGGGTCGCCTGCGAACGGGCCGCGGCGATGGCCGATTCCGACAGCGTCGTGGAGTCGGTACGCATATAGGTGATGTAGCCGTTTTCGTAGAGCCGCTGCGCGACCCGCATCGTGCGCTCGGAGGTGAACCGCAGCTTGCGGCCCGCTTCCTGCTGCAACGTGGAGGTCATGAACGGCGGATACGGCTTGCGCGTGTACGGCTTGGCCTCGGCCGAGCTGACCTCGAGTGCGGCGCCGTCGAGCGCCTCGGCCAGCCTGCGCGCATAAGCCTCGTCGAGCACGACCACACCGGTGGCCGACTTGAGCTGACCGTCGGAACCGAAGTCACGGCCGGAGGCGACGCGATCGCCCTTGACCTGCACCAGGCGCGCGCCGAACGTGCGCGGGTTGGTCGAATCGGACTTCTCGTCGGGACCGGCGTCGAGCTTGGCGGCGATATCCCAGTACCCGGCCGAGCGGAACGCGATGCGCTCACGCTCACGCTGCACGATCACCCGGGTGGCCACGGACTGCACGCGACCGGCGGACAGCCGCGGCATGACCTTCTTCCACAGCACCGGAGAGACCTCGTAGCCGTAGAGGCGGTCCAGGATGCGGCGGGTTTCCTGCGCGTCGACCAAGTCGTTATCGAGCTCGCGCGTGTCGGCAGCGGCGGCGAGAATGGCCGGCTCGGTGATCTCGTGGAAGACCATCCGGCGAACCGGGACCTTCGGCTTGAGCGTTTCGAGCAGGTGCCAGGCGATCGCCTCGCCCTCGCGGTCGGGGTCGGTGGCGAGGTAGAGCTCGTCGGCGTCGGCCAGCAAGCTCTTGAGCTCGGCGACCTTGGCCTTCTTATCCGGGTTCACCACGTAGATCGGCTCGAAGTCGTGATCGACATCGACTCCGAGGCGCGCCCACGGCTGCCCCTTGTACTTGGCAGGCACGTCGGCGGCACCGCGCGGCAGGTCACGGATATGGCCTACCGAGGCCTCGACGGTGTAGTTACGACCGAGATAGGGCGCGATCTTGCGGGCTTTCGTCGGCGACTCGACGATCACGAGACGACGCAGGGGTCGGCCCTGGTCGGCTGAACTGCGGTCTCGTGTTGCCACCGGCGAACACCTTCCTTCTTGATCCGCGCGTCGGGAGGTCCGCTCGGTGCGCGGCTGGGGCTGACGATGACGTTCGGACATCACCATCAGTGACGTTTATACCCTGCGCACTAGGGGTAGAGGCATTTGCGGCGGTTGCCGTCGCGGGCGCTGTCCCGGGCGATGCTACCCGGAAATGACTCATCCCCCTCCTCCGCATGCGGAGGAGGGGGATGAGGCGTTGTTGTGTTTCGCAGCTCAGGAGAGCGCGCGAACGCCGGTAGCCTGGGGGCCCTTGGTGCCCTGGCCGACCTCGAATTCGACCTTCTGGTTTTCCTCGAGGGTACGGAAGCCCGTCCCCTGGATCTCCGAGTAGTGGACGAAGACGTCAGCTGAGCCGTCCTCAGGCGCGATGAAGCCGAACCCCTTCTCCGCGTTGAACCACTTCACAGTTCCCTGTGCCATTCTGTTTCCTTCTCTTTCTACCGGAATCGGCGGACAACTGGGTTCGTCCACCGGGCCCGTTCCGACCGCTGTACCGTTGGTCCCCCTGCAAGGAAATCCTGAGCACGGCGTTCGCAACAACGATCCTGCTGATGGTTTGGACCTTGGATCCGTCCCTCGAACACAGAAGCTTGCGACCGAGACCCAGTGAACCATGTCTCTGAGCAATTCGACAGTCGAGTTACCGACTATTTGCAAAATTCGTGATCTTGCGAATGTGCAGGTTAGGAACAGATTGGGTGTATCCGTACTTTTGGTCTGTTTGCTTCTTGATAACCGAGTGAGCTTCCAGCAAACATGCTGTGACCCAGATCGCTACTGGGTTACGAAATCCCAGCTAGTGGTTGTCGCACACACACGTTTCACACTTCTCGTGTCGCGTGAGAGGAGGACTGGATGAATC
Organism: Nocardia sp.; assembly: GCA_014360565.1. Classification (GTDB taxonomy): domain Bacteria; phylum Actinomycetota; class Actinomycetes; order Mycobacteriales; family Mycobacteriaceae; genus Nocardia. Next base: position 5,806 of record JACIXH010000012.1, on the reverse strand, counting down.
CGGCAGACCGAACCGAGCTCAGCGAGCGCAATACGAGCGAAAGCTACGGGCGATCGTTGCTGAATCGTGTCCTCATCGAGGCGGCCGCGGGAGGCAACCCGCTGACCCATGTGGCCGAGCTGCCCGCGCAGCGCGCCCACACCACCGCGTGGCCGCACTGGGTGCCGTCAGAGCTGGTCACAGCCCTGGATGCGCAGGGAATCGAGCTGCCATGGGAACACCAGACCCGCACAGCCGACCTGGCCGCGGCCGGCAGACACGTCGTCGTGAGCACGGGAACAGCGTCGGGGAAGTCGCTGGGCTACCAGCTGCCGGTGCTGGCCGCCCTGCACGACGACCCGCGCGCGACCGCGCTGTATCTGTCGCCCACCAAAGCGCTCGGCGCCGACCAGCTCCGCGCTGTCGGCAGCCTGATCCACGACAATCCCCTGCGTGAGGCACATCCGGCGAGCTACGACGGCGACACTCCCGCCGAGGTCAGGCAGTGGGTGCGGGCCAACGCTCGGTGGATCTTCACCAATCCCGACATGCTGCACGTCGGGATCCTGCGCTCGCATCAGCGCTGGGCGCGGGTGCTGCGCCACCTACGATTCGTTGTGGTCGACGAATGCCACGCATATAGAGGTGTGTTCGGTTCGCACGTCGCGCTGGTGCTGCGCAGATTGCGCCGGCTCGCCCAGTTCTACGGCGCCGATCCGGTGTTCGTCCTGTGCTCGGCCACCAGCGCCGATCCGGCCGCCTCGGCGAGCAGGCTGATCGGGGCGCCGGTCGTCGCGGTCACCGAGGACAGGTCACCGCGCGGCGCCCGGACCGTCGCGCTGTGGGAACCACCGCTGAGCGCGACGGGGACCGGGGAGAACGGGGCACCGGTACGGCGCACCGCAACCAGCGAGGCAGCCAAGATCATGGCCGCCCTGGTCGCCGAGGGCGCACGAACCCTCACCTTCGTTCGCTCGCGGCGTGGCGCTGAGCTGATCGCGCTCGATGCCCGCCGCGTCCTGGCTGAAACCGCGCCTGAGCTGCAGGAACGGGTTGCCGCATATCGAGCGGGCTATCTGGCCGAGGACCGGCGCGAGCTCGAGCAGTCGCTGTCGCAGGGCACGTTGCTCGGCGCGGCGAGTACCAACGCCCTCGAACTCGGGGTCGACATCGCGGGCCTTGATGCCGTGGTCATCGCCGGTTTTCCCGGGACGGTCGCCTCGTTCTGGCAGCAGGCCGGGCGGGCGGGCAGACGGCTACAGGGTTCGCTGGTGGTGCTCGTAGCTACCGACGATCCCCTCGACACCTACCTGGTGCATCACCCACAAGCGCTGCTCGATCGACCGATCGAGGCCACCATCACCGACCCGTACAACCCCTATATCCTCGGCCCCCAGCTGCTCTGCGCGGCGATGGAACTGCCACTCACCGACGAGGAGGTGAGCGAGTACCGGGCCGACGAAGTGCTGGCCGACCTGGCCGAACAGGGCCTGATCCGGCGCAGGCCGAGCACCAGGGGCGCGGGCGCCCGCTGGTATATCACCGCGCATACCCACCCACACGACGACGTCGACGTCCGAGGTGGGCTCGGCTCACCGATCGCGATCGTCGACGCCGAAACCGGCCGACTGCTCGGCACAGCCGACGCGGGCCGTGCTCCGGCCACGCTGCACACGGGGGCTGTACATCTACACCAGGGCGAGACCTATCTCGTCGACGAGCTCGATCTCGAGGGCGGCGTCGCGTTCGTCAACGAAGTGGATCCCGGCTTCACCACCAGCTCGCGGCAGGTCACCTCGATCACCATCGAAGGGGTGATCGAGGAGCAGGTGTTCGGTTCGGTCATCGCGGCATCAGCGCAGGTCGCGGTCACCAATCAGGTTGTCGGCTACCTGCGGACCCTGGTGACCGGCGAGGTGCTCGACCAGGTAGAACTCGATCTGCCCGCGCACACCCTCTACACCAAGGCCGTGCTGTATACCGTCGCATCCCAGCTGCTCACCGCCGCGGACATCTCCGCCGAGCAGCTCCCCGGCGCGCTGCACGCTGCCGAGCATGCCGCCATCGGAATGTTGCCGCTCGTCGCGGGCTGCGATCGGTGGGACATCGGCGGGGTCTCCACCGCCGAACATCCCGACACCGGTGCGCCGACCGTGTTCGTCTACGACGGCCAACCCGGTGGGGCGGGCTTCGCCGAGCGCGGGTTCGCCCAGCTCGCGGACTGGTTGGCCGCCACGCTGAGCGTGATCCGCAGCTGTGCCTGCCAGGACGGATGTCCCTCGTGTGTGCAGTCACCCAAGTGCGGCAACGGCAACAACCCACTCGACAAGGACGCCGCCGCACGCCTGCTGGCCGCCGTTCTCGACGAGCTGCGGGCCCACTGCGACGGGCCTGCGGACTCGTGATGTGCGCACGCCCACCAAGTGACCGGCGATACACCTTGCTCCACGACTGCTGGTCACTTGTCCGAATTAGTGTTGACCAGCAGCGATATCCCCTCAGACTCTCGGTGTCCGATTAAAAAGGACTGCTTTACGATTAACTGAGTCATAGCCAAATGGAACCACCGGTGCCACCGCGCCATTTATTTCATTCTTTTCCCGGCCGAGATCAATGAATGCGCATGAACAACGCAAACGCGCTTGCGGCAATTTCCGAATTGGTTCGGGGTGGAACAACCACCGACCAGTGATAACACTTCCGCGTCAGCCATTCTCATCCACCGGACCCGCCCGTGCCGAAGCGCGTACTGTGCGCGCGCCGAACACTCCCGCTGACACATTCGCCTCGACATCGACCACCACATCCCACTGGACAACCACGCAACGCCGCACCCGAACCCCCATCCGGCGCGCGATCTCCCCCGCCTCAGCGCAGCCCACCTCCGCGCCCTCCGCCAACACCGCCGCCGCGCCCAGTGCCCCGAGATCCGCAGCCCCTTGCGCACGATGCCGGGCGACCACCACAGCACCCACCTGCGCGACCACCAGCGTGAAGCAGATCAACGCCGCCAGCGCCACACAGACGAATACCGTCGCCCCACCGCCATCCCCGGCCAATCCCCTCCCCTCCACCGTCTTCGCCCACGTATTGCGTCCCGCCCTCACGGGTTCACTCCGGGCTCGGCGACCGCGACTGCCTCGGCGCGCAGTCGCAGACCAGGCAGGAGCGGCGTGCTGGCGGCGACGGTGGCTACTATCCGATCGCCTTCGGTGCGGAGTTCGACGATCGCGCCTGGCGGGGCGACTGATCTGCCCGCGGTGATCGCGCGCGAGGTGTCGCCGCGAGCGGCAAGGCGAGCCGTCTCGCGGGCGGCGTCGGTACAGCGGACCTGGGTGGCTCCCGCGAGGAGGGCGCCGATACACAGGGCAACGGCGCAGACCAGGGCGGCGAGGGCGATGGCGGCCTCAACCGTCACCGCGCCTGCATCGCCACCGAGAAAGCTTGCGCCGCAGCGGCTTACACGCTCGTGTTGAGCGCCTTGTCGATGATCCCGGTCAGCGCGCTGACGATGCTGTCCCCGGTCACCACGCCGTAGAGCACCGCCCCGAAGGCCGCGGCGGCGATCGTCCCGATTGCGTATTCCGCCGTGGACATGCCGTCGTCCTCGATCAGCAGGCGGGTGAGCCGCGTCCGGGCCCCCATATATACGGTGTGGACGAATGTCATCGTGATCCCCTCTCTGGTTGCACCGCGCGGCTGGTCCGCGCAGTGAAGATTCAGTGGTCGCGGCGGGGCCGGTCACAGCAGCCCACCGCCGCCGAGTACTCGATCCGCGAGACCGATAACGACCGGGACGATGCCCAGGCAGACGAAGGCGGGCAGGAAGCACAGGCCGAGCGGGCCACCGATCAGCACGCCGGCGCGTTCGGCGCGCGCGACGGCCGCGTCTTCGACGGCTTCGCGGCGCTGCGTGGCCAGTTCGCTGACCGCGGCTGCCAGCGAGGCGCCGGAGCGGGCCGAGCGGCGCGCCATCCTGGCAAGCGACTCCACGTCGTCGGCACCGGCTGAGCCGACAGCATCCCCAGCGGCCCGCTCCCACGCGGTGGCCGCGTCGGCACCGAGCGCGAGAAGGTCGGCGGCCCTGAGCAACGCGGCCCGGAGAACCGGCGGTGCGGTGGGAGCGCTCGCTCGCGCTGCGGCGGCCATCGGCAGTCCCGCCCGGAGACAAGCGGCCAGCAGATCGAAGGCGGACGCGGAGCCGAGCGGGTCGATCTTCACGGCCCCGCGCGTCACGCCCGACCCGTCGACCGGCGCCGGGCCGAGTCCCCGCACCCGGCGGCTGACCGCAACCCGCCCTGGTATCAACACAATCGCCACCGCCGCGATCAACAACGCCCCCGGCGAAGCAGCTCCGACCAAGTCCTGCACAGCAATCCCCTCCTCGAAGTTCGATCCACAGTTGTCCACAGGCCGCTGTCCACCTGTCGACGTTCAGATCTGTCCACAGGGCATTCACACCAGGCGCTTCGCCGCCGATACCGCTCCTGGCCAGCTTGTACTGCGGTAACCGGCTCTTCCCCAGGGGAATTCGCCGGGCCGCCGCGGCTATCGGCCGATCGCGCCTGCACCTCGGCGCACGTCATCAAGAGTTCCGTTGCCTGCCACACCGAGCGTCCCGATCCGATGCAGGTCAGGCTGTGCTTTTGCGCGTGATGACATCTGTCCACAGCAATCCACAGCAGGCGAGGGCAGCGCCCAGCGGCAGGAGCAGTTCGCCTGCCGGGGAGGTGAACAGGATGGTCAGTGGGGCGGCACCCATCAGCTGACCCAGGCCGATGCCTACCAGCGGGAGGCAAGCCAGGACGGTGGCGGATGCTCGGGCACCGGCGAGGGCGGCCTCGGTGCGATCTCGAAAGCGGATACGGCCGAGGAGGTCGGTTCTGGCCGCGGCGAGCAGTTCGGCCAGCGCAAGGCCGTGTTCTTCGGCCACTCGCCAAGCGACGGCGATCCTCGACATTTCCTCGGCGACCACCGAATCCGGTTGCACCCAGCCGTCGGCGCCGGAACCCCCGAGGCGGCTGCGGCCCGCGCTGATCGCCAGTACGCGTGCGGCTTCACCGCGCGATTCGCCTGCGGCGGATTCGGCCGCCGCGCTCGGATGGGCGCCGACCCGGAGCTCGCCAACGACGGCTTCGAGGCCGGCCAGCAAGTGGCCACATTCGCGGCGTCGTTCGTGGTCACCTCGACCACGCCGCCGTCGCGTCGCGACTGTCGCCCCGAGCATGAGAGCGGCCATCCCGATGCCGGGGCCGAACGCGAACGCCGTGCACGCCAGCGTGATTGCTGCACACCACTCCACAGGCACCCGTCTCGACGTACCGCCGCCGCTGGTGCCGAACAACCGCGTGAGTCGCCGTTGCCCGCCCGCCACCGGCAGTGCCAGAATCGCGACCGCACAACAGAGCAGAGCACTGACCACGAACTCGCCTTTCTCGAGTCGAAACCTGCTGCTCGCCGACCGCCGACCGCCGACCTCGGACGGCCGCTCGGGCGACGAATCGAGCTGCGTGCCAACGCTATTCGGAGCCAGCGCCAGCTGCCAGGCGGTAAAACCGACACCTTCCCGATCAGGCCGCTCATCCGAGTCGCACCTCCAGTAGCCGTTGGAGTTCGGCCGCGGCAGGGGTGGGGAGGCTGTCCGATCGCCAGGCCGGGGCGATGTGCACACCGTCGGAATCCCGTTGCAGGACACCGATTTCACGCAGCACACGGGTGCCGTCGGATCGGCGGTGGACATGAAGGACCACCTGAACGGCGGCAGCCAGCTGGCTGTGCAGAGCAGCACGGTCCATGCCGCCGAGCGCCGCCAGCGCTTCCAGGCGGG
>JACIXH010000119.1 GCA_014360565.1 Nocardia sp. | reverse complement strand
GACAAGTTCTCCTTCGGCCTCTGGACCGTCGGCTGGCGGGGCGTCGACCCCTTCGGCGACGCCACCCGGCCCGCCCTGGATCCGGTCGAGGCGGTGCACCGGCTCGCCGAACTCGGCGCCTACGGCATCACCTTTCACGACAACGACCTGTTCCCCATCGACAGCACCGACAGACAGCGCCGCGACCGGATCGACCGGCTGGGCACGGCCCTGCGCGAGACCGGCATGGTGGTGCCGATGGTGACCACGAACCTGTTCAGCCATCCCGTGTTCAAGGAAGGCGGCCTGACCGCCAACGACCGCACGGTGCGGCGTTTCGCCCTGCGCAAGGTGCTGCGAAATGTCGAACTCGCCGCCGAACTGGGCGCGCGGACGTTTGTGCTGTGGGGTGGTCGCGAGGGCTCGGAGTACGACAGCGGCAAAGACGTTCGCGCCGCCCTCGACCGCTATCGCGAAAGCCTCGATCTGCTCACCCGATTCGTGCTCGACCGGGGCTATGACCTCCGCTTCGCGCTCGAGCCCAAACCCAACGAGCCGCGCGGCGACATCCTGCTGCCCACCGTCGGCCACGCGCTCGCCTTCATCGCGACCCTCGAGCACCAGGAGCTCGTCGGAGTGAATCCCGAAGTGGGACATGAGCAGATGGCGGGGCTGAACTTCACCCACGGCATCGCGCAAGCGTTGTGGCACGGCAAGCTGTTCCACATCGATCTCAACGGTCAGCGCGGCATCAAATACGACCAGGACCTGGTGTTCGGGCACGGTGACCTGATGAACGCGTTCAGCCTCGTCGACCTGCTCGAGCACGGCGGACCCGACGGCTCCCCCGCCTACACCGGACCTCGCCACTTCGACTACAAACCCAGCCGCACCGAGAACATCGACGGCGTCTGGCAATCCGCCGCCGCCAACATGGGCAACTATCTGCTCCTGAAGGACCGGGCCCGCGCCTTCCGCGCCGACCCCGAGGTGCAGGAGGCCATGAATACCGCCGGCGTCGCCGAATTGCGCACGGCCACACTTTCTCCCGGTGAGAGCTACGACGCCCTGCTCGACGATCCGGCGACGGCGGACTTCGACATCGAGAAGGCGAGCGAACGCGGTTACGGCTTGGTGCGCCTGAACCAGCTCGCGCTGGAACATCTCATCGGCGCCCGGTGAGCGAGCAGAGCCGATGACCCTGGTCGCCGGGATCGACTCGTCCACCCAGGCCTGCAAACTGGTCGTCGTCGACGCCGACACCGGCAGGCCGGTCCGGTCCGGCCGCGCACCCCATCCGCCGGGGACCGAGGTCGATCCCGAACAGTGGTGGCACGCACTGTGCGCCGCGATCGACGACGCCGGCGGCCTCGACGACGTGGCCGCGGTGAGCGTGGCCGGTCAGCAACACGGCATGGTCGCGCTCGACGAGGACGGGCGGCCTGTTCGTGATGCGTTGCTGTGGAACGACACTCGTTCCGCCCGGGCCGCGGCCGACCTCACCCGCGAACTCGGTGCCGCCGAGTGGGCACGACAGGTGGGCATCGTCCCGGTCGCCTCGTTCACCATCACCAAACTGCGCTGGCTGGCCGAACACGAACCGGAACACGCCGCGCGCACCGCCGCGATCTGCCTGCCGCACGACTGGCTCACCTGGCGCCTGCGCGGCGATCGTGACCTGCGCGCGATCACCACCGACCGCTCCGATGCCTCCGGAACCGGCTACTACGACTCGCTCGGCAACGCCTACCGCCACGAGCTGCTCGAGTTGGCATTCGGGCGATCCGATGTCCTCGTGCCGCGAGTCCTCGGCGTGCACGAGTCGACCGGGTCGGCGGCGCACTACCGGCTGGCCGCCGGCGCGGGCGACAATGCGGCAGCGATGCTGGCCCTGGATTGCGGCTCCGACACCGTCATCTCGCTGGGCACCTCCGGCGTCGCCTGCGCCACCACCGATCAGCGACCCTTCGACCCGTCCGGGATCGTCGCCGGTTTCGCCGACGCCACCGATCGCCATCTCGCCCTGGCCTGCACGCTCAACGCCGCCCGCGTCCTCGAGGTCGCTGCCGGGATGCTCGGTGTCGACCTGCACCGCCTCGGCGACCTCGCCCTGTCGGCGCCACCGGGTTCGCAGGGCGTGGTCTTCGTCCCGTATCTGGAGGGCGAACGCACCCCCGACCTGCCCGACGCCACCGGCGCCCTGCACGGACTCACCGGAGCCAACGCGACCCCCGCCAATATCGCCCGCGCGGCCGTGGAGGGCATGCTGTGCGGCATCGCGGCGGGAGTGGACGCCCTCGCCGAACACGGGATCGGCGTCACCGGCATCCGGATCACCGGCGGCGCGGCCGCCTCGCCCGCGGTGCGCCACATCGCCCCCACCATCTTCGGCATGCCCGTCGCGGTTCCCCCCGCCGCGGAGTATGTCGCCCTCGGCGCAGCCCGCCAGGCCGCGCAAGCGCTGAGCGAAAACCACCGAACCGCGCAGTGGGCCGAACATCTCGATCCCCCCACCTGGTACCGCGCACCGGTCGCCCCCGGGATCCGCCGACGCCATCGCGATGCCTGCGCGCACTATCTCCCACGCTCGACACCGTCGTGATCGGACAGGAGCCGAGCGGAACCGAATGACGTGGCGCGAGCCCGCGCGAGGGACAGCCGAGAGCGGCCACGCCGAGGATCCGCGCGGATATTGCCATGTGCATGTGATGAGAATATTATTCTCTCATTTCACGAAGGGATCTCTCATGCATACCGCATCTCCGCCCCCGTGCACGGACCTGAACCATCGGGCCGACACCGAGGACGGCACTCCGGCGAGACGGTCGAAGACATGACCTGGGAGACCATCCCGCAGATGGTGCTGAGCGCCGCCGATCGCTTCGGCCACGCCGAGGCGATCGTCGACGGATCGCAGCGGTTGAGCTTCATCGACCTCGCGGACCGGGTGCGCACGGCCGCAGGCGCGCTCGTGGCGGCGGGCATCGGCAAGGGCGACCGAGTGGCGATCTGGGCGCCCAACTCCGCGGAATGGATCATCGCCGCGTTCGGAGTGGTCACCGCGGGCGGTGTGCTGGTGCCGATCAATACCCGGTTCAAGGCCGAGGAGGCCGCCGACGTGGTGCGGCGCAGCGGCGCCCGGCTGCTGCTGGTGCAGCAAGGATTTCTCGGGGTGGACCACACGGGACCGGCCGGGGTGCCGGTGATCGACCTGAAGTCCGGATTCCTCTCCACCGGTACACCTTTCGAACAGAAACTGAACGGCGACGACATCGCCGACATCATCTACACCTCGGGCACCACGGGCAAGCCGAAGGGCGTGATGATGAATCACCGGCAGACCCTGCGGTTGTACGCCGAGTGGTGCGATCTGGCCGACCTGCGCGAGGGCGACCGGTATCTGATCGTCAACCCGTTCTTCCACACCTTCGGCTACAAAGCCGGGCTGATCAGCTCGCTGATCCGCGGCGCCACGATCCTGCCCGTCCCGGTGTTCGACGTCGAGCGGGTGCTCGAACTCGTCGAACGGGAACGGGTGACAATGCTGCCCGGTCCGCCCACCCTCTACCACGCCCTGCTCGACGCACCGGCCACCCGCGACCTGTCGTCGCTGCGGGCGGCGGTCACCGGGGCGGCCGACATCCCGGTCGAGCTGATCCGCCGACTGGAGACGGACCTGCCGTTCCGCACGATCATGACCGGCTACGGGCTCACCGAAGCGGGCACCGCGACCGCCTCCCGGCCCGGCGACACCTTCGAGCAGATCGCGACCACCGTCGGAACACCCTGTGCGGGTGTGGAAATACGGATCGCCGACGACGGCGAGGTACTGGTCCGCGGCTACTCCGTCATGCAGGGCTATTTCGACGATCCGGTCGCGACCGCCGAAGCCATCGATGCCGAAGGCTGGTTGCGCACCGGCGATCTCGGCAGCCTCGACCAGGACGGCCGACTTCGCATCATCGGCCGCAAGAAGGACATGTTCATCGTCGGCGGATTCAACGCCTATCCGGCCGAGATCGAGGCCTTCCTCCTGGAGCACCCGGCCGTATCCCAGGTCGCCGTCGTCGGCGTCCCCGACGACCGGCTCGGCCAGGTCGGGCGTGCCTTCGTCGTCCGCAAGAGCGCGGTGTCGGAGGCGGAACTGGTGTCGTGGGCGCGCGATCGAATGGCCGGCTTCAAGGCGCCCCGATCCGTGCGGTTCCTCGACGAACTGCCGCTCAACGCGACCGGAAAAGTCATGAAAGACCAACTACTCCAGGGTTTTACCTAGAGTCCCTCAGGAACGCCATCTGGACGGCACCCGTCGACCAGTACCCCCCAACCGATCGCCTCGATCCGAAGGAATCACTGATGCATCTGATCGTTTTCACCAGCCCGCGCGAAGGCATGGACGCGGAATACAACACCTGGTACGAAGAGGTTCACATCCCCGACATGCTGGCAATACCGGGCGTCGAATCGTGTAACCGCCTGCGAGCCGAACCGTTCGGCGGGCAAGCCCCCGAGTTCGCCTATCTCGCCGACTACGTCATCGATGGTGATATCGGCGCGGTGATGAAGGAGATCAAGGCCCGTTCGGCGGACGGTCGCATGCGCCTGAGCCCCGCCATCGACCCGGCGGCCATGAAAATGACCGTCTGGCAATCCAACTGACGGATTGCGCCGGCGCGGCACGCAAACCGCGCACCTCGACATCCGCACCAGCCGGTCGGCGATCCGCGAGCGAGCGGTGAACCGGCCGGCGTCGATGCGGCTCAGCATTCAGCTGATGGCCGCCTCAGGCAGGCGCGCGCAGGTCCGCCGACAGCTCGGCCCGCCGTCGGATGTGCGCGAATCCGCCATCGGCACGGACATTTCCGGCCGAAACCGCACCATGAGCGACGGACCGGTGAGAGTAGACGTCACCGATCGAGTCGACGAGCCACACCGCGCGCCCGGCCCCGTCGACAGCGGGGTCATCGAGCAGGACCTGGTCACCGTGGTCGAGCAGCCAAAGGTCGAGGGTGCGCTGCTGTCGCGACAGCAGCCGCAGGTCGTCGCGGCTGTGCGCGCCGGCCGGGCGCAACTGCGCGAGCCGCAGCTTCGCCCCGAACAGGTTCGCGATCGCCAGGAAACCGTCGAGCTGACCGACGTTGTGCTGGGTGACCACGACCGAAATGGTGAAACCATAGGCTCCGGAGGACAGCAGCAGTTCCATCGCCCGCACCGCCGTCGCATAGGACCCGGCGCCCCGGCTGAGGTCGTCGACCGCCTCGGTGGCTCCGGCGAGTGAGATCAGCACCTCGACTGCGCCGCTGGTGGCGATGCGGGTGGCGGCGGCGGGAGTGAGTCCGACCCCGGTCGTGGAGAACGTCACCGCGACCCGGCGATCGGTGGCGTGGTCGAGCAACTCCCAGAAGTCGGCACGCGCGGTCGGTTCACCGCCGCCGATCCGCACCGAGCACCCGGGCATCAGCGCGAACTCGTCGATGAGCGAGCGGCATTCGGCCGTGTTCAGCTCTCGCGGATCCCGCCGCCTGCGGTCGGCGGCCTCGGGTGCGCCGGTCAGTTCCCAGATGAGGCTGATCGGCGCTTCGAGATCGGGCAGGCACGCGCGGTCGTTCACCCGGCGGGCCCGAGGCCGACCGAGGCCGGACGCGGTGAGGCCGGTGACAGTGTTCTCACCCATGGCTGCTCCTGTGCTGGACGTAGGTCACGCGGGGGCGGTAATTGGATTCTCCACCACGGTAACGCCATTCTTCGGCGCTGACAAGAGCCGGGTGCGCCGAACCGAAACACCAGCCCAGGGCCATTTCAGCCGGCGTCATCCACGCGCGCGACAGGACGGCAGCAGACCCGGGCCACGGACCGGCAATCGGCATCGGCGCCGGTTGCCCGACACCCGCATCTCGGTGTCGTCACCGAGGCCGCGCGTGGTTCACCCAGGCTGCGGTGCGCCGATGACCAGACCGTGCGCCACGGCCGCGGCCGTGGCGTCGTGGAGCACGACATGCAGGGGGCGGCCGGTGGTGCGAGCCACCGCCGCGGCATCCTCGAATTCCGTGGTGGCCTGAGCGATCCGGCCGTGCTGGTGGGCGATCTTGATCCGCACCTCGCCGCCTGTCACCGGCACGGTGACCCAGGTGCGCGGCAATGCCGTCTTGCCGACTTCGATGCGGCGCAGGCCGATCGTGCTGGTCTCGGCGAACAGGACCGCCGACACCGCATCGGCGAGCTCGTGCGAGGCCAGCGCGTGCACGGTGTGGGCGGGCCTGCCCTTCTTCATCAAGATCGGTGTGAGCCAAGCATCCTCGGCGCCGGCATCGAGAAGTTGGTGCAGCACGGACGGCCACACCCGGGGATCGAGATCGTCGATATTCGCCTCCACGATCACGCTGCCGGTGACGGCGGGGGCGGCGACGGCGGTGCCGAGGACCACGCGGACCACATTGGGCCGTTCACGAAAGTCCTTGCTGCCCGCGCCGATTCCCACGCTGTGCAGACACATCTCGGGCAGCGGGCCGCGATCGGTCGCGAGGGCGGTGAGCAGGGCGACCCCGGTCGGCGTGGCCAGTTCGCCGTCGCCACCGGCGCGCACCGGCCAGCCGCCCGCCATGGCCAGCACTGCCGGCACCGGGACGGGAATGTCACCGTGGGCGGCGCGCACCGTGCCCGAGCCCAGCGCGATCGGGCCGACGGTCACCTGCGTGATCTCCAATTCGTGCAACCCGGCGCAGACTCCGACGATATCGGCGATGGCATCGAGCGCGCCGACCTCGTGGAAGTGCACGTCCTCGACGCTGACGCCGTGGATTCCGGCCTCGGCTTCGGCGAGTCGGCCGAACACCCGCAGCGCGTCGGCCCGGACGGGTTCGGGCAGCGCGGCCGCCCGCAGCTTGGCGCGGATGTCGGACCAGTGCCGATGCGGCTGATCGGGCGCGCGAACAACGGGGTCGACCTTGCGGGCGCGCATGCCCGCCCGCATCACCTCCGAGCACACCAACTCGACGGCGCCGGGAACGACGGCGTCGATCGCGCGCTGGAGCGCGGCCGGTGCCGCCCCGGCGTCCACCAGTGCGCCGAGCAGCATGTCGCCCGCGACACCGGCGGACACGTCCAGCCAGGCCCGCATCAGAGCGCGGCCCGGCCGTCGTGAGCAACGCCGAGCGATTCGGCCGGCAGCGCGCCGCCGGTGGTCTCGCGGGAGCCGGCCACACCCATGATGGTCACTTCGTTCCTCCACGATGCTGGTTGTTCACGCGAGGGCCGACGACCCCGGGCGCGAACCGGAAATCCCGGACAGACTCGCACAGCGAAACGAGTGAAGGCCAGCACTGACGACCGCCATACGACAAGTCGAGGCAACCGGTTGCCACTGCTGCGGTCCGGCGAGAACTGTCCGCGCATCTGCGAAAGGGCCGGTGCGACGCCGTTCCCATCAGGCCTTGCAGCCCCATCTATCGCGAGAGTACGGTTCTCTTTCAAGTGGAGGATAGTTCTTGCAAGCGTGCCTTCACCACCTTGCCGCTGACACAACAACTCTCGACGGAGCAAGGGTGGCCACCGGCCCGCTGCTCGCTGGACGCCGGCGGCGAAATCCGCCCGGCCGACGACAAACGGAATGTGGAGGTGCGCTGATGCGCGCCGAAACCCTGACCCCGCGCGGTACCCCCGCGCTGACCGAAAGACGTTCTCAGACATGCATTTCTACTTCCACTATCCGGAACCGAGCGGCCCCGACGCCGATGTCCTCGGCGCGGGCCCGCTGGGCGAGGTCGCCGTCGCGGTGGAGCAGGCGGGCTTCGACGGCCTGTCGCTCAGCGAGCATCCGGTCCCTGGCGCGCGCTGGCTGCACGCGGGCGGACATCAGACACTCGATCCGTTCGTCGCACTCGGTTATGTCGCCGCGGCGACCGAGCGGCTGCGGCTGCTCACCTATCTCGCGGTGGCGCCCTACCGCAATCCCTTCCTGCTCGCCAAGGCGGCCGCGACCGTGGACAAGCTGTCCGGTGGCCGGGTCACCCTCGGGCTGGGCACCGGCTACCAGAAGAGCGAATTCCACGCTCTCGGTGTCGATTTCGACGAACGCAACGCGCTGTTCGACGAGGCCCTCGATGTGCTGCCGATGCACTGGAGCGGAGAGCCGTTCAGCTATCACGGCCGCCACTTCAGCGCCCGTGATGTGCAGGCCCGCCCGCGCCCGGTGCAGAATCCGGTGCCGATCTGGATCGGCGGCAATTCGAAGCTCACCCGCCGCCGGGTCGCCGAACGGGCGCAGGGCTGGATGCCGATGAGCGGGGGCGCCGAGTTGAGCACCACGGCGCGCACGCCCGAATTGGGCGGCACCGAACAGCTCGCGCGGTCGATCGCCGAAGTCCGCACCGCCGCCGAGGCGGCCGGGCGCACCGACCCCATCGACGTGCTTTATTCCTACCACGGAGACGGCCTGGCGAACCCCGCCGCGGAACCCGACCGCCACCGCGCAGCGTTCGCCGAACTCGAGCGGGCGGGTGTCACCTGGATCGTTGTCTCGAGCGGCACCGATTCCGCCGCCGCCACCGCCGACTGGCTCGCCGCGTTCGGCGCGATGTATCTGAAGGAGCGGTGACCATGGGCTGGTTCGACGAACGCGGCGGGCTCGACGGAACCGTCGCCGTGATCACCGGCGGTGCGGGCGCCCTCGGCCGCGGGTCCGCCCTCGACCTCGCCGCCAACGGCGTTCGGGTGGCCGTGCTCGATCTGGATGCCGACGCGGGCGAAGACCTGCGGGGCGCGCTGGCCGACCAGGGGTACGACGCCCTGATCCGGCACGGCGACGCCAGGGATCCCGAGGTCCTGGCCGCACTGTTCGACGCCGTCGACGCCCGCTGGGGTCGCCTGGACACCCTCGTGAACGTGGTCGGCGGCACGTTCCGGGCGCCGTTCACCGAGACCGGCCCGAAAGGCTGGGACGCGTTGCTGCGCACCAACTTCCTGCACGTGTTGCACGCGTGCCACGCGGCCGTGCCCCGGATCCGGGCAGGCGGTCGCGGCGGCAGCATCGTCAACATCAGCACCATCGAAGCCCACCGTGCCGCACCGGGATTCGCGGTCTACGCCGCCGCGAAGGCCGCCGTGGAGCAGTTCGCCCGCACCCTCGCCGTCGAACTCGCACCCGACGGTATCCGGGTGAACAACATCGCGCCGGACTTCGTTCCGACCCCGACTCTGGCCCGGCTCGCCGGTGGTGACGAAGGGATGGGGCATCCCGAGGGAGCGCGCATCGCCATCCCGATGGGACGAGCGGGCCGGGCGAGCGATGTGTCGGGTTGCGTGGTGTTTCTCGCCTCGGCGCTGTCGGAATTCGTCACCGGAACGACACTGCATCCCGACGGCGGCACGCACGCCTCCGCGGGCTGGTTCAACTGGCCGGATTCGGGCTGGGCCAATCACGTGCCCGCCCGATACCTCTGACCGAGGATTACTCGACGTCGCTCATGCTCTTGCCGACATCGGCGAGCGTCATCGCGCGGCCGTAGTCGCCCGTGTAGCGGTGCGGCGCCACGTCGCAGCGGAACAGGCCCTGGTCGGGGGCGAAGTCGGCGGGCTTCCAACCGTCCGGGGTCGCCTTCATCGCGTTGAAGCACTGCGGGGTGGCCTCGGCGAGCGAGAGGTCGCGCGGCACATGCAACCCTCCAGCTTCCCAAGCCTTTTCGGAACGCGCCGCCTGGTAGACACAGGCACGGGTGAGCTGGTCGCCACAACTGGCGGCCGCCTTGGCGAACAACATCCACGACGAGATGGCGCGCACTGAACCGAGCAGGATCTCGCCGTCGGGAGCGTAGCGCTCGTACATGTCGTGGAGTTGGGTCATCGCGGGCGAGGACTCCGACAGCTGTGCGGGCACCGAGGCGCTGAGCTCCACATAGTTGTTCTGGGTGGCGAGAGAGCGCGACGCCAGCCCCAGGAACTCCGGATTGTAGGAGTTGTTCGTCGGGTCGATCCAGTCGAGCCGGTAGTCCATGTTGGTCAGCGCGTCCTCGAGCTTGGCCGCCTGACGGAAATCGCCGTAGAACACCAGTCCTTTGACGCCCTTGCTCTTGATGGCCTGCGCGTAGGGCGTCCAGTCGGCGACACCGGTAGCGGGGTAGAGCTCGTTGTAGACGACCTTCGCGCCCGCCGCGGTCATCGATTCTACGGCCTTCTCACCGAGCACCTTGGTGACCGGGGAATCGCCGTTGATGATGCCGACAGCGCCCGCCGACTGCGGGTGCGCGTCGTTGATCAACCAGCTGCGGAACGCGTGATACGGCTCGTAGTGCGCGTAGGTGCTGATCAGGCCACTGACCTGGAGGTCGGATTCGAGATTCTGCGGCTGGGAGATCTGGGCCGGGAACTCCGGCAGCAGGCACGACAGGCGGTCCTTGACCCCGAGCCCGTCCAGCGCCGCTCCGCCGCCGACCAGTGCGAAGTCCTCACGGCAGGCCTCGAGCATGCGCTGGCGGACCTCCAGCAGTTTGGCGTCGCGGACCTCGAAGACCACGTTGCGGCCGTTGATGCCGCCGGCGGCGTTGCACCAGGAGGTGAACACCTTTGCCGCGTCGACCAATTCGGTCTGCTTGGTGAAACCGACGTCACTGAAGACACCGATCTCGACGGTGTCGCCGGTGACGCCCTGAGCGGTCGCGCCACTGGCCGACCCGTCCTGGCAGACACTGCTCAGCGTGCCGAAGTCCCCGGAGGCCACCCCTCCCGGGGCCGTTTCCTCCTGGGCGTCGCCGCGGCCACTACATCCTGCGACCAACAGCGCCACCGCTGTCAGGGCTGCTGCTATTCGTTGCGGTTTCACAGTTCCTCCTCGACTGGATCGCCCACGGGGGTCGTCGACCCGTTAGCACAGCCGATCCAGGTGTTCTCGCTTGCAGGAAGTTATCCTCTCAGGCAGAGAGAATTCATATCCCGCTTCGGCAAAACCGCCCGCACAACGCGGTCCGAGTGCCGCCGAACAGGAGTGACGCGATGCAGCATCCGCCACCCGGCCTGCACGCCTCACCGAGTGCGACCACCGTGGCGACCTGGGATTTCCAGCATCTTCGCGTCCCACATTGACTAACCGAGGCGAGCATGGAAATCTAGTAGTACGTAATCGAGAATGTGATTCTCCAAATGAGAGGAGGCAAGACGTGCGACTGGCCCCGCTGCCCGCAGAAGAGTGGGACGACCGGACTCGTGACGCGCTCAGACTGCTCCTGCCCCGAGCCCGCCGTAATCCGGAGGGGGCCGGGCCCGCCATGTCCACACTGGTCAGGCATCCCGACCTCACCGAGGCGTTCCTGCACTTCAGTGTGTATCTGCTGTTCCGGTCCACCGTGCCCGCTCGGGTACGTGAGCTGGCCATCCTGCGGGTCGCGCACCGGCGGCAATGCGCCTACGAGTGGCATCACCACACCCGGATGTCGGCCGATGCAGGCCTCGACGACGCGGGCATCACCGCGGCCGATATCGCCGGTGTACAGCTCGGCGAGCTCGACGACGCGTTCGACCAGGCCGTACTCGACGCGGTCGACGAACTCGAGGAGCAGTCCCGACTGTCCGACCGCACCTGGGCCACGTTGAGCCAACGCCTCGACGAACGCCAGCGCATGGACCTGGTCTTCATCGTCGGCGGTTACGGCGTGCTGGCGATGGCCTTCAACACATTCGATATTTCACCCGAGGACTGAGAGGTAAATCCCTTGGCACACTTCAAGAAGCCGGCTGCGGGCAGCTGGACCGAGCACTATCCAGAGCTCGGCACCGGGCCCGTCGACTTCACCGACTCCATCGACCCGCAGTTCTACGAGGACGAGCGCGACGCCATCTTCCGCAAGGGCTGGCTCAACGTCGGACGCGTGGAACAGCTCCCCCGAATCGGCAGCTACTTCACCCGCGAGCTCCCCTGCATCAACACCTCGCTGATCATCTCCAAGGACAACAGCGGCGAGGTCAGGGCCTACCACAACATCTGCCGTCACCGCGGCAACAAGCTGGTGTGGGACGACTTCCCCGGCGAGGAGACCTCCGGCAACTGCCGTCAGTTCACCTGCAAGTACCACGCGTGGCGCTACACCCTCGAGGGCGAGGCCACCTTCGCCCAGCAGGAGCAGGAATTCCTGGAGGGCTTCGACAAGAAGGACTACAGCCTGGTCGGTGTGCGCTGTGAGGTCTGGCAGGGCTTCATCTTCATCACCGTGAACCCCGATGCCGAACCGCTCACCGAGTTCCTCGGCCCGATGGCCAAGGGCATCGAGGGTTACCCGTTCCACGAGATGACCGAGGTCTACCGCTACCGCGCCGAGATCGGCGCCAACTGGAAGCTGTTCATCGACGCGTTCGCCGAGTTCTACCACGCACCGGTGCTGCACGGAAAGCAGGCGGTCAAGGACGAGTCCGAGAAGCTGGTCCAGGTCGGCTACGAGGCGCTGCACTACGAGATGTTCACCCCGCACTCGATGATCTCGTCCTGGGGCGGCATGGCGCCGCCGAAGGACCTCAACATGGTCAAGCCCATCGAGCGGGTGCTGCGCAGCGGGTTGTTCGGACCGTGGGACCGCCCGGATATCGAGGGCCTCGACGAACTGCCGCCCGGCATCAACCCCAGCGGCCACCGGGCGTGGGGTATCGACGAATTCGAGATCTTCCCGAACATGAGCCTGCTGCCGTGGGCGCCGGGCTGGTACCTCACCTACCACTACTGGCCCACCGCGGTGAACAAGCACATCTTCGAGGCGAACCTGTACTTCGTGCCGCCCAAGAACGCCCGTGAGCGGCTGGCCCAGGAACTGGCCGCCGTCACCTTCAAGGAGTACGCGCTCCAGGACGCGAACACCCTCGAGGCCACCCAGACCATGCTCGAAACCGGTGTGGTCAAGGAGTTCCCGCTCAACGATCAGGAAGTCCTGCTCCGCCACCTGCACGTCACCGTCCAGAACATCGTGAAGGAACACCGAGATGCCAAAGCTGCCAGCTGAATTCGCCGACCTGGAACAGTTCGCCGACTGGGCGCTGGAAAACGAACGGGAGCGCTACGCCAAGCGTCTCGCGTCCAGCATGCCGGACATGCAGACCTTCTACGATGTGGCCTTCCCCCGCATCGAGGACGCGATCGCCTACTGCGACAAGTTCGAATGGCCGGATCTGCCCGAGGATGCCCGCGCGCTGATGCACGTGATGCAGTCGCTGATCACTGTCACCTTCCCGATCGAGGTATGGAAGCAGGCGCGGGTGCCCGACAGCGGCGCGGCCTACGTCGACCTCATCAAGGAGCCGGTGGTCTGATGCTGACGCTGAAGGCGGCCGGGCTGCTCGACGTCGACGCGGGCGAGATCATCCGGCCCGGCATCCTGCGCATCGAGGGCGATCGCATCGTCGGCGTCGGTGGTGCCGCCGAGGGTGAAGTGCTCGATCTCGGGGACGTGATCCTGCTGCCGGGCCTGATGGACATGGAAGTCAACCTCCTCATGGGTGGTCGCGGCGAAACCGGTTTGTCCTCCAGCGTTTCCGATGATCCGGCGCTACGGGTGCTGCGGGCGGTAGGCAACTCCCGCCGCACCCTGCGCGCCGGGTTCACCACCGTGCGCAACCTCGGGCTCTTCGTCAAAACCGGCGGCTATCTGCTCGACGTCGCGCTCGGCAAAGCCATCGACGCGGGCTGGATCGAAGGGCCGCGCATCATTCCGGCCGGCCACGCCATCACACCGACGGGCGGGCACCTCGACCCGACGATGTTCGCCGCGTTCGCACCCAACGTGCTGAACCTGACGATCGAGGAAGGCATCGCCAACGGTGTCGACGAGGTCCGCAAAGCAGTGCGCTACCAGATCAAACACGGTGCGCAACTGATCAAGATCTGCGTCTCCGGCGGCGTGATGTCGCTGACGGGAGAACCGGGCGCACAGCACTATTCCGACGAGGAGCTGCGCGCCATCGTCGACGAGGCGCACCGGCGTGGTCTGAAGGTGGCCGCGCACACCCACGGCGCCGACGCGGTCAAACACGCCGTGGCAGCGGGCATCGACTGCATCGAGCACGGTTTCCTCATCGACGACGAGACCATCGAGCTGATGCGCGAAGCCGGTACGTGGCTGGTACCGACGACCGGGCTGACCGATTCGATGGATGTCTCGAAAGCCCCACCGGAACTCAAAGCCAAAGCGGCCCAGATGTTTCCGATGGCTCGCACCTCCGTGCTCGCCGCCTACAAGGCGGGCGTGAAGATCGCGGTCGGCACCGACGCCCCCGCGATCCATCACGGCCGCAATGCCGATGAACTCGTCGCCCTCGTCGCTCGGGGCATACCGGCCGACGCGGTGCTGCGCGCCGCGACGGTCGCGGGCGCGGAATTGATCGGCGTGACCGATCGAGGCCGGCTGGCCGAAGGGTTGCTGGCCGACATCATCGCCGTTCCCGGCGATCCCCTACAGGACATCACCGTGACACGTGATGTGCGGTTCGTGATGAAAGGTGGGAAGGTCTTTGTCCACAAATGACGACCTGATCGACATCCAGCAACTGCTGGCGAAATACGCGGTGACCATCACCAAGGAGGACATCGACGGCCTCGTCTCGGTGTTCACCCCGGACGGCACCTACAGCGCCTTCGGCGACACCTTCGCGCTGAAGGACTTCCCCGATCTGGTGGCCGCGGCCCCGAAGGGCTTGTTCCTCACCGGAACTGCCCTGATCGAGGTCGACGGCGACGAAGGCTCCGGCACCCAGCCGCTGTGCTTCATCGACCACAGCACCCATGACATGCGCATCGGGTACTACACCGACACCTACCGTCGCACCCCCGGCGGCTGGCGGCTGGTGACCCGCCGGATGACCTTCATCCGGCGCAGCGGACTCCACGATTCGGGCATCCCGCACGCTTTCGAGCGACCGGGCGTATGACGGCCGTCGACACCATGGACGTCACCGAATTCCGGACACGCCTGCGCGCCTGGCTCGACGAGAACGATCTGTCGCCCGAGCCGGGACGTTCGCTGGACGACCAGGTCGCGCAACTGGCACGCGTGCGCCGGGCACTGTACGACGCGGGCTGGATGCGTTACGGCTGGCCCGCCGAGATCGGCGGTCTCGGCGGCCCGGCCGTCCTGCGCGCGGTCCTTGGCGAGGAGGTCGCCACCCGCGGCCTCGCCGAGCCTGGCATCTATTCGATGGTCGAAGTGCTCGCGCCGACGATGATCTCCTACGCCCGGCCCGAACTGGCCGCGGACATGGTGCCGCGGTTGCTGGACGGGCGCGAGCAGTGGTGCCAGGGCTTTTCCGAACCCGGCTCCGGCAGCGACCTGGCTTCGTTGACCACCCGCGCCGTTCCCGACGGCGACAACTGGGTCGTCAACGGTCAGAAAGTGTGGACCAGCCTGGCGCAGTATGCCTCTCGCTGCGTCCTGCTCACCCGCACCGCACCCGGCCACGACGGGATCACGGCCTTCTTCGTCGATATGGACTCACCGGGCATCACCGTGCGCCCGCTGCGCACCATGCACGGCGTCGACGAGTTCGCCGAGGTGTACTTCGACGATGTCGTCGTACCCGCAGACCGGATGCTCGGCAAGCCGGGTGACGGTTGGCGAGTGGCGATGGATCTGCTGCCGCACGAGCGCTCCACCTGTTTCTGGCATCGCATCGCGTATCTGTTCACCTGCCTGGACCGGCTGCTCGCGGAGACGGCGATCCCCGACGACGGCGCGCTCGGGGCCGCTTACCTGGCTCTGCACACCGTGCGCTGCCGATCACTGCGCACCCAGCGCAGGCTCGCCGAGGGTGCGCGCCTGGGCCCGGAGACCTCCATCGACAAGGTCCTGCTCGCCACGGCCGAACAACAGCTGTTCGACACCGCGCGCGACCTGCTGCCCGGTGCGATCGAGCTCACCGATACCGAATGGCGCACCGAATTCCTGTACTCCCGCGCGGCGACCATCTACGGCGGCACCGCCGAGATCCAGCGCAACATCATCGCCCGCCGCCTCCTCGATCTCGGGAAAGAGTAAGCCGTGGACGCTTCCGAACTGGAACTGCTCACCCAATCCCTGCGCAAGGCAGCGACTTCCACGACCGGGAGCGCACTGTATGCCGGACTCACCGAGCTCGGCTGGCAGGACCTGCTCATCGCCTATCCCGAGCGGGCGATTCCGCTGGTGTTCCGACTGCTCGGCGAGACCGGCGCGCACGCCCCGGTGCTCAACGACGTGGTGCGCCACGCCGCCGGGCAGCCCCTCGGCGCCACGGTGCCGCTGCCCTACGCCGGCGGTTCCTGGGTGGTCTGGGAAGACTCGGACACACCGGCCACCGACCTGCTCGACCCGCAGCTGCCGCTGCACCGGGCCGAGGCCGGGCCGGTCCCACCGCTCGCGGCGGGTCGCCGTGCGCTCGGCTGGTGGCTACTCGGTAGCGCCCACGCCATGCTCGAGCTGGCCCGCACCCATGCCTTGCAACGCGTCCAGTTCGGTCGCCCGCTGTCGTCGTTCCAAGCCGTCCGGCACCGGCTGGCCGAGACCCTGGTGGCGATCGAAGGCGCCGAAGCCACCCTCATCGCGGCCGACGACGAGTTCAGCTCGCTGCTGGCCAAAGCGGCCGCGGGCCACTCGGCGCTCACCGCCGCGCGGCACTGTCAGCAGGTACTCGGCGGCCTCGGCTTCACCGCCGAACACGGTCTGCAACAACATATTCGGCGCGTGCTCGTCCTCGACGGGCTGCTCGGCAGCGCCCGGGAACTCACCCGCGAGGCCGGTGCGCACGCGCGTGCCACAGGTTCGGCGCCACGGCTGGTCCACCTGTGACCGAGGTACAGCGAACAGCAGACGGGGCGGGCACCGATGGTGCCCGCCCCGCTTGCCGTGTGCCGGTCAGCCGCAGAGCGCGGGAGCTCCGCCTTGCAGCGCGATCAACGCGCAGAAGGTGGCGGCAGCGACCTTCCACTGTCCGCCTTCCTTCACCGCCTGCCCGGTCTGATCGACGAACACCGGGTTACCGCTGATCAACATGGTGTAGGTGACATCGGCGTGCTCGGCGTCGGTGAGCTTCACCCCGGCCACGGTGACGCTGGTCGTCAGGGCGCGGGGATCACCCGCTGTGGCCTCGAGGACGGGCTGGAACTGCGCGCCCTGCTCGATCAGCTCCACCCGCGTGGCCGCTGAGCTCTGACCGCTGAAGAAGGTGACATAGGTGTCGGTGACGGCTCTCGTCGTCGCCGCATCGGCTACCGCGGCCGCGGTGGTCGCAGCCGCGGTGGTCTTGTTTGCCGTCGACCCGTCGTCACCACCGCAACCGGCGGCCCCGACGGCCAGCGCGCCCGCGCACAGGCAAGCGAAAAGACTACGGCCGAACTTGATTTCGCGCATGAGGAGATCCTTTCCGGTGCGGCGCCGAAACGCCGCGTGATGAGAATAACATTCTCTACACAGGAAAGTAATGATCTCTTTCACCGCAAAAGCCCGAGTCGGGCTACCCCGTGAGGAGCACATTCTCCGGTACAGTTCATTCATGTTCTCCATCGATGACAGAGGACTGGTCGCCCAGTGAACAGTCCCAGCGAAGAGCCCGCCTGGAAGCAGCGCGCGGTCGAGCGCTCGCTCAAGACAGCGAAAGCCCGTGCCGAACAACGGGTTCAGCGCTTCCTCGACGCTGCACAGGCGATCATCACCGAGAAGGGCAGCACGGATTTCACCGTACAGGAGGTCGTGGACCGGTCGAAGCAGTCGTTGCGCAGCTTCTACCTGCAATTCAACGGCAAACACGAGCTCTTGCTCGCCCTGTTCGAGGACGCCCTCGCCCGCTCCTCCGATCAGATCTGGGCCGCCGCCGCGGGCCAGGCCGACCCACTGGAGCAGTTGCGGACAGCCGTGGAACTGCTCTTCGAACTGTCGCGGCCCGACCCGAGCGCCAAGCGTCCGCTGTTCACCGATTTCGCCCCCCAGCTGCTGATTTCCCACCCGACCGAGGTGAAGAGCGCCCACGCGCCGCTGGTCGGGCTGTTCTGCGAACTCATGGACAAGGCCCAGGCGGAGGGCAAACTACGCAGCGGTATCAACACCCGCCGGATGGCCGCCATGACCATGCAGACCGTCATGTTCATCGCCCAGTCCAGCGGCGCACCCGACGACGCGACCGCGCACCCCATCGACGCCGGCGAGGTATGGACCTTCTGCGCGCGCGGCTTCGCCGCCCGGTAACGAGAACGCTATTCTCATAGCGGGATAGTTTCATTTACACTCGATTCATGCCCGATCTCTGGACCGATCTGCTCAGCTGCCTCGACCTTCG